>CANFHS010000044.1 GCA_947446835.1 Bacteriovoracaceae bacterium | reverse complement strand
GGCGGATGCCGAAGCCGAAGTATTCCTTGCCCAGGGCCACCAGCTGCTCCTGGAACACCCGGTTCTGGAGCTGGTCGCGGAAGGACGAGTCGGCGGCCGAAAAGCAGAGACCCAGCGTGTCCTGGCCCGGCGTGCCGGCCTCCGGGAGGGCGTCACAGTGCGCATGCTCCAGGAAGGTGGCCAGGAGGGGGCGGCTGCGCTTGACGTGGGAAATCAGTCCCTCGAAGGTGCGCGGCCCGAGGGCCTGGGGCGCGGGAGCAAGCGGGGCCTCGGGAGCCCGGACGGGCTGCGCTTCGGGTGCTGCCTTGGGCTGCATCAGCGACTGGAGCTGGGTTGAAAGCTGGGGCGCTGCCGACTGGGTCGCGACGGGCTTCGGAGGCGGGGTCGCCTGCGAAGCGGCCGGACGAGGAGCTGGCGCGGCTGACGGATGGGCCGGCTCGAGGGTCACCAGCGCATCGGCGGTGGCGCACTTGATGAGGAGCACGTCGAGGACGATCTTGGGCTGCGGGGAGCGGGCAATCCATTCCACGCCGTGATGCAAGGCCTGGAAGATCAGCTCCATCTCCTCGAGGGGGCGCAGGGGCGCCAGCTCCTGGAGCTCGTTCCATTCGTCCGGAGACAGCTCCAGGCTCGCCGAGCCCGTGGAGCCGATCTTGGCCAGGATCACGCCGTACAGGAACTCGATCAGGCTGCGGGTCAGGATCTTCAGATCGTGCCCCTGCTGGTAGGCCTGCTCGACCGCGGCCAGGGCATCCAGCGGCTTTCGGCCCAGGACGCCGCGCAGGATCGCGATCATCGTCTGGCCTTCGATCAGGCCGATGGCCTCGCGGGTGCTCTGGGTGGTGAGCTTTTGCCCGGAAAAGGCGATGACCTGGTCCAGCAGCGAGAGCGAGTCGCGCATGGAGCCTTCTGCCGCGCGGGCCACGAGCGCCAGCGCGCCGGCCTCGGCCTCGATGCCCTCGCTCTGGCAAACCTGGGTCAGCCGACCCTGGATCTGCGCCAACGTCACGCGGCGCAGGTCATAGCGTTGGCAGCGGGAAAGGATGGTGCCCGGGATCTTGTGCGGCTCGGTCGTGGCGAAGATGAACATCACGTGCGCGGGCGGCTCTTCCAGGGTCTTCAGCAGCGCATTGAACGCGGCTGTGGTGAGCATGTGGACTTCGTCGATGATGTAGATCTTGCGGCCGCCGATGGCCGGCATGTACTTGGCGTTCTCGCGGATCTCGCGGACCGCATCGACGCCGTTATTGGAGGCGCCGTCGATCTCGATCACGTCCACGCTGTTGCCCTGGGCGATCTCCTGGCAACTCGGGCACTGGTCACAGGAAGCGAGCCAGGGCTCCTTGCCTTCGGTCGTGCGCACGTTCGGACAGCGCACCGCCTTGGCGAAAATGCGGGCAATGGAGGTCTTGCCGATGCCGCGGGAGCCGGTCAGCAGGTAGCCCGGGTGGAGGCGGTTGGCCTGGATGGCGTTCATCAGGGTCCGGACCACATGGGTTTGACCCACGAGATCCGAGAACTGCGCAGGACGCCATTTTCGGGCTAGCACCACATATGAAGCCACTTCTGAAAGCACTCCTTGGTCTGTCGACCCTTGGCCCATCCTGGGCTGCGGGGTCGTCCCCCTGAACTTCTTCCTGCACGATGTGTGATGGTCGGGGAACCTACCGCCCTCGGTTTGCTTAAGCAACCGGAAAGACAGGGGAATTGCCGCACGCCGCCAGCGCAGCGCAGTAAGGTGGCCTCTCCAGGCTGAAAGTGATCAAATTTTGGTCAGGTGTCTGGTTTTTGGACTATTTCCGAGGCGGGGCCAAGGGAGGGGATATTTCTAACGACTTGAAATCAAACCGTTTCATTTTTTTTGACGCACCGGCACAGAGTTTGCTCTAGGGCCGGGCTCACGAGCGCTTTTCAGAGCGATCCTACCAAAAAATTTGAAGATGTTGCTGTTCCCTTCCCCCCCCCCCCCTAAAGGGAACAGTAATCGGGGTCTGATTCGAAAGGATTAGGCCCCGGTCCTTTTTCAGGGGTCCGGTTTTCTCAGCGCGCGAGCCGGGCGATGCGCAGGCCTTCTTGCCCCATGCGCTCCAGAAGCCGCTGCTGCAGCTCGCTCGTGGTCGGGCCTTCGTTGTCCTGGTCGTCGACCCAGAAGAACACCGTGGCGCTCTGGCCCAGCTCATTCAGGGTGGAGAGGTTGGCGCCGTAGCCCCGCTGGGCCAGGACATGGGGGACCGTGGGGAGGATCTCCAGGCAAAGTTCGCGGAACCTGGAAAACGAAGCGTCGTGATCCAGCCGGATCTGGACGCTGACGGCTGCCGAACGGGCGGGAACCGACAGGTTCAGGATGCGCGTGTTGACCAGCTCCGAGTTCGGCACGATCAAGGTCTTGCCATTGCCGGTGCGGATCCGGGTGCTGCGCAGACCGATCTCCTCGACGTCGCCGGTTTGTCCGGCCAGCGTGATGCGGTCGCCGGGCTTCAGGTTGCGGTCGATGATGAGCATGAACCCCGAAATCATGTTCGACAGTGTCGGTTGCGCCGCCAGGCCAACGGCCAAGGAGCCCACGCCCAAGGCCGCCAGGAGCGACATCACGTCGTAGCCGAAATTCTTCAGGATCATGATGCCGCCCGCGAGCACCACGAACAGCGTGATCAGGTTGCGGATCAGGGGAATGAACCCCTCCTGCAACGTGCTGGAGCCGTGCGGGGCGTGGAGCGAGGCCCACTCCAGCAGGATGAGCGCCGCCTGCCGGATCAGCCCGAGCACCAGGAACACCCCGACCACATAAATGCCCGACTCGATCCAGGAGGCCGACTTCACGGGAAGCGGAGTCAGGGCCACGGCGAGCTTCATCCCGAAGAGCAGGATCAGATTGGCGGCCTGCGGCGCGAGGCGGGCAATGAGGGTGAATCCCGACCGCCGACCCAGGAAAGCAAGCGCCCCGCGCGAAGCTAACCGCGCGAGACTCGTGACGAGAATGACCACCAGCGCCGGGAGCCACCCTTGAAGCATGTCAGAAATTTCCGAGAGGGTTCCCATGGGTGCCGGCGCTCCTGCGCATTTGAATTTGCTAAAGGCGATCCTGAATGTCAAACTCGCGACCGGTCTCATTGAGGGGAGTGATGAATCATCTTCAGTTTCGGGTCTCTGCCGGGACCATCGCTGTGACCTGGAATTCCGAAGGTCGCTTCACGCGAATGGACTGGTTTGAAGGGGCAGGAGCATCGGCTGCAGCAGAAGGCGGGAACTGGTCCGTGTTGGCCAGGACCGGCATTCCGTCGTCCCTCATCGACCTGATGTCGCGGCTGCGCGCTTACTTCGTTTCCGGCGAACCCTTGGGCGAGATTCCCTGGGAGCTGCTCGAGCTTCGCGGCTGCAGCGAGTTCCAGGAGCAGGTCTTCCAGGCCATTGCCTGCATTCCCCACGGCGAGACCCGCACCTACGCCTGGGTGGCGCGCCGGATCGGAAAGTTCTCTCCCCGCGCGGTCGGGCAGGCGCTCAGGCGCAATCCTTTCCCCATCATCATTCCTTGCCATCGCGTGGTGGGAACCGGCGACGCGTTGGGGGGCTTCATGGGCAGCAGTGATCCGTCCGACCCCGAGATCCGCTTCAAGAAGTGGCTCCTGGATCTCGAAAACGGCTACCGCAACCCGGCCTTCGCTTTTGCCGAGGCGGGACTGCAGTTCTCCACGGCCTGATCCCGCGGAGGTTCCCGTCCGGGATTACTGCGTGCGGTGAGCGGTCGGTGTGGCCGCGTCCTGCGAGCCGCCCGGCTTCTGCGCGCCCAGCTTCTTGCTCAGGTCGCGCCAGCTCTTGCCTTCGCGGGCTTTCGGGTCGCGCTGCAGTTTTCCGACGGCGGCGTTGTGGGCGGCGAGGTTCGTGGTGAATTCATGGGTCCCGTCGTTCCTGGAAACGAAGAACAGGAACTGGCTGGTTGCCGGGCGCAGGGCCGCTTCCAGGGCTTCCTTGCCGGGGTTTGAGATGGGTCCCGCGGGCAGGGCGTTCACCGTGTAGGTATTGAATGGCGACGGCTTGAGCAGATCGCTGCGCCTGAGGTTCCCGTCGTAGCTCTCCCAGATCCCGTAGATGGTGGTCGGATCGCTCTGCAGGCGCATCTTCTTGCGCAACCGGTTGTGGAATACCGAGCTGATCAGGGGGCGCTCCTGGGGGGCGCCCGTTTCCTTCTCGATCATCGAGGCCAGGATCACGGCATCGTGACGGCTCAGCCCGAGGCGCTTGGCTTCGGTCAGCTCGGCCTCGTTCCAGAACGAGAGCGAGCGCTTGACCATGATCCGCACCATTTCCTCGGCCTTCATGGTGCGATTCAGGAAGTAGGTCTCCGGATACAGGTAGCCTTCCAGGGACAGCGGGAGGGGTTCCTGGAAACCCAGGCTGCGCATGAACGCAGGGTCCTTGCACAGGCCCAGGAACTTCTGTCCTTCCGGCAGGCCCAGCTTCTCCAGGGCCCGGGCCACCTCGTACATGTTCTCGCCTTCGCGGATGGTGAGCGGGTGGCTGCGGCTGATCCCGCTGGTCAGCGTGGCCAGGATCTGCATCGGCGTCATGTTGGCCGAAACCTCGTATTCGCCGGCCTTGAGCTTTTTCCAGGAACGGGTCAGTCGGCCCAGGAGCGTGAACAGGCGAGGGCTCTTCAGGGTGCCTTTTTCGGCCAGCTCGTGCGTGATTTCATTGGGGGATTCACCCCGGTGGATTTCGATCACCACTGCGGCGGCTTTTTCGGCGCTGGCGGGCGCGTTCCAGGTGGTCATGAGCTCGGTGCCGGCGATCAGGAGCGCACCGGCCAAGCCCACCAGCAGAAGGATCATCCACGGGCGTCGAGAAGCGGGGGCCATGGGGTCGAGTTTACCCCTTTTTTCTTTACCGCAAGAGGGGGGTTTGATAATTCCAAACAGCTGCTTTTCTGCGGCTTCGTAGTTCTCTTCCTTCCCATTCCAACATTTCCTGAAATCTAGCAGTCGAGGCATCCATGCATCTTCGCGAACTCAAAGAGAAGAAGATCGGCGACCTGGTCGAAATGGCCCGCGAGCTTTCCATCGAGAACGCGGCCGGTCTCCGGAAGCAGGACCTGATCTTCTCCATCCTGCAGAAAAAGGCGGAGAAAGATGAGCACATCTACGCGGATGGCGTCCTGGAATGCCTGCCGGACGGCTTCGGATTCCTGAGGGCTCCCGACTACAACTACCTGCCGGGTCCGGACGACGTGTACGTTTCGCCGTCGCAGATCCGCCGTTTCGGTCTTCGCACCGGCGACACCGTCAGCGGCTCGGTGCGCGCACCCAAGGAAGGCGAGCGCTACTTCGCGCTGCTGAAGGTCGAGAACGTCAATTTCCAGGCGCCCGAAGCCAACGCCGAAAAGGTGCTCTTCGACAACCTGACGCCCTTGTACCCCAAGGAGCGGCTCAACCTGGAGTACCTGGCCAACAACTACTCCACCCGCATCATCGACATGATGGTTCCGCTCGGCAAGGGCCAGCGCTGCCTGATCGTGGCGCCGCCGCGCGCCGGCAAGACGGTGCTGATGCAGGACATCGCCAACGCCATCACCCACAACCACCCGGACGTGAAGCTCATCGTGTTGCTGATCGACGAGCGTCCCGAGGAAGTCACCGACATGCAGCGCTCGGTGAAGGGCGAGGTGGTCAGTTCCACGTTCGACGAGCAGGCATCGCGCCACGTCCAGGTCGCCGAGATGGTCATCGAAAAGGCCAAGCGGCTGGTCGAAAACAAGTACGACGTGGTCATCCTCCTGGACTCGGTCACCCGTCTGGCGCGCGCCTACAACGCGGTGGTTCCGCCCTCGGGCAAGATCCTGTCGGGCGGCGTGGATTCCAACGCCCTTCACAAGCCCAAGCGCTTCTTCGGGGCCGCCCGGAACGTGGAGGAAGGTGGCTCGCTGACCATCATCGCCACCTCGCTGGTGGATACCGGCTCGCGAATGGACGAGGTGATCTTCGAGGAGTTCAAGGGTACCGGCAACTCCGAGATCCATCTGGACCGCAAGCTCATGGAAAAGCGCATCTTCCCGTGCCTGGACGTGAACAAGTCGGCCACCCGCAAGGAAGAGCTGCTCCTGCCCAAGGACATGCTCCAGAGGCTGTGGATCCTCAGGAAGGTCCTGCATCCCATGAACACGGTGGATGCCATGGAGTTCCTGCTCGACAAGGTTTCCCACACCAAGACGAACGCCGACTTCGTGAAGTCGATGAGCGGGTAAGGATTAGTTGACCATTAAGGTCTGTTTATGGGAACCAGCCGAAAGGGTTGACCGGGCTTCCTCCGGTTTGCTAAGGGTCGGGGTTCCGTTTTTACAAGTCTTCGGACGAGGTTGTTTATGAAACAGGGAATTCATCCGGTTTACACCGAGACCACGATCAACTGCCACTGCGGCACCGTCATCGAGACGCGCAACACCAAGCCGGGAATCACCGTCGAAGTTTGCTCGATGTGCCATCCCTTCTACACGGGCAAAGAGAAGCTCCTCGACCGCGAAGGTCGCGTCGAGCGCTTCATGAACAAGTACAAGAAGAAAGCGTGATGCTTTCCGCCCGGGGGGCCAAGCCCCTCGGATCGGTCAAAAGTTTCAGAGGCCTGCCTGGTCGACCGGGCGGGCCTTTGTGCATCTTTGAGTCCAAGCATCTTTGGGCCAAAGAGGGTAGAATCGCGCCGTGACGAAAACACCCACCCAGTTCACCAGTATCGGCGGCCAGGCTGTGATCGAGGGAGTGATGATGCGCTCCCCGAACCATGTGGCCATCGCGGTCCGCAAGCCCGACGGCCGGATCGTGATCCGGAACCTCCCGTTCCGCTCCATCACCAGCCGCGTTCCCTTCTTCAAGAAGCCCGTCCTGCGGGGGGTGGTGACGCTCATCGAGTCCATGGTCCAGGGCTTCGAGGCGCTGGGGTGGTCGGCCAACGTCGCCGGCCAAGGCGAGCAGGAAGAGCTCTCCAAGGGAGCCATCGCGGGCTCCATCCTCACGGCGTTTGCTTTCGCCATCGGCCTGTTCGTGGCGCTTCCCCATGCCCTCACCGTGTGGATCGGCTCCTCGCCCAGCCTGGGCTTCACGGTCCAGAGCCCGGTGTTCCATCTCATCGACGGCACCCTCAAGATGGGCGTGCTGCTGGCCTACGTCCACCTCATCGGCCGGATGAAGGACATCCACCGAGTGTTCCAGTACCATGGGGCCGAGCACAAATCGATTTACGCCTTCGAGTCCGGCGAGGAGCTGACCGTCGAGAACGCCCGCCGGCATTCGCCGCTGCACCCGCGGTGCGGAACGAGCTTCCTGCTCTTCCTGGTGCTCATCTCCATCGGCGTATTCAGCATGGTGCTGCCCCTGCTGGGGCTCAAGAGCCACCTGGCGGCGATCGGGCTCAAGACCCTGCTCATGCTCCCTGTGGCGGGCCTGTCGTACGAGTTCATCAAGGCCTGCGCCTGCCGGATGGAGAACCCCGTGTTCAAGGCGTTCGTGTGGCCGGGTCTGATGCTCCAGAAGCTCACCACGCGCGAGCCCGACGACCAGCAGCTCGAAGTGGCGCTGGCCTCGCTCAGGCAGGCCATCCGGCTGGAGAAGGCCCAGGCCCCCGCAGGGGACGAGGTCGAGATCGCGGCACTGGGCGAGCTGGCCATGGTCGCGGCTTCCGTGGCCGAGTTTCCGGAAGGCTGAGCGGGGCGCGCGATGTTCGACAAGCTCGAGTCAGTGGCTGCCCGTTTCCAGGAGATCGAGGCCCGCCTGTCGGATCCGGATCTGGCGGGTCGGCCGGCCGAATTCCGCAGGCTGTCGCAGGAACACGCCCAGCTGCAGGAAATCGTGGCCGAGTACCGGCGCAACAAGGCGCTGCGCGCGGAGCTCGGCTCCAACCGCGAGCTGCTCCAGGAAAGTGACGACGACATTGCCGGCATGGCCAAGGAAGAGCTGAAGCGCCTGGAGCCCGAGCTCGAGGCCAACGAGCAGCGTCTTCGCATCCTGCTGCTTCCCAAGGATCCCAACGACGAGAAGAACGTGGTGCTCGAGGTTCGCGCGGGAGCGGGCGGCGAGGAAGCCGCCCTCTTTGCAGGCGAACTGTTCCGCATGTACCAGCGATTTGCCGAAAAGCAGGGGTGGCGGGTCGAGCTGCTTTCGATGAACCCCACGGGACTGGGCGGTTACAAGGAAATCATCGCCATGGTGGAAGGCGAGCGCGTTTACTCGCGGCTCAAGTACGAAGCGGGCGTGCACCGCGTGCAGCGCGTGCCGGCCACCGAAGCCCAGGGGCGGATACACACTTCCACGGTGACCGTGGCGGTCCTGCCCGAGGCCGAAGAGGTCGAGCTCCAGATCAACCCCGCCGAGCTTCGCATCGATGTGTTCCGCTCGGGCGGCGCCGGTGGCCAGGGCGTGAACACCACCGACTCGGCGGTCCGCATCACCCACCTGCCCACGGGCGTGGTCGTGGTCTGCCAGGACGAGCGCTCGCAGCTCAAGAACAAGGACAAGGCCATGAAGATCCTGCGCTCCAGGCTGCTCGATGCCGAGCAGGAGCGCGCGGCCAAGGAGCACGCCGACGCCCGGCGTTCGATGGTGGGCACGGGCGACCGCAGCGAGCGCATCCGGACCTACAACTTTCCCCAGGGGCGGCTCACCGACCATCGCATCGGCCTGACCGTTTACCAGTTGCCCGAGCTCATGGAAGGCAGGATCGACGAGGTCCTGGGTGCCCTCCTGGCGCACGACCAGATGGAGAAGCTCAAGGCCCAGGGGATGAGGGAGTAAGCCCCGGTGGGAGCCATCGCGCGCGAACTTCCGCACAGCTTCGAGGCGGCGCTCAAGCTGGCCCAGGGTATCCTCTCGGGCAGCGAGTGGCTGGTGCGGCGGGGCTCGATTCCCGCCGAGGCGGAGCAGATCGTGATCGCCGCCGCGGGCCTGCAGTCGCGCCTGGAGCTTTACTCGCGCATCAAGGATCGCCTGAATGATGAAGCCGGCCAGAAGGTCATCGTCATGGCCATGGCCCGCGCCGAGGGCAAGATCCTGCAGCACCTCATTGGTCACCAGGATTTCATGGACCACCGTTATGAGGTGGGACCCGAGGTGCTGGTGCCCCGTCCCGAGACCGAGGTCCTGGTCCGCACCGCCATGGAGCGCCTGTCGGTGCCGCCCGTTCCCGAGCCCCGGCTGGGCCTCGAGGTGGGGCTGGGAAGCGGGGCCATTTCGATCGAACTTCTTTGCCACTTTCCCGCCCTCCGCATGCGGGCCACCGAGCTGACGCCCGAGGCCCGGGCCCTGGCCGGGCGCAATGCCGCGCGGATCCTGCCCGCGCCGGACAGGCTGCAGGTCCTCGCGCCTGCCGACCCGCTGCAGGTGCTGGAGCCTTTCCTGTCGGCAACCGAGGAGCGCCTGGGTGCGGACTTCCTGATCTCCAATCCCCCCTACCTCCAGCAGGACGATCCGATCGACCCGGATGTGGTGAAGGGCGAGCCCGGCACGGCGCTTTTTGCGCCTCCCGGAAATCCGCTCCACTTTTACCGCGCCATTGCCCAGTCGGGGCATCGCCTGCTGCGGGACGGGGGCCAGGTGTTTCTTGAGATGCCCTCGTTCCGCGCCATTGCGATCGAATGGGTTTTCAGGGACAACGGCTGGGACACAGAAATCCTGCGCGATCTGGCCGGCGAAGAGCGGATCCTGGTGGCGCGGGCCAGAAGCACTTAGCGTGAAATTCCGGGCACGACGCACCGGGGATCGAGGAGACAACGATGGATCGGATGCGCATCCGGGGTGGACGCCCCTTGAAGGGTACGGTTCAGGTGAGCGGCGCGAAGAACTCCGCGCTTCCCATCCTGTTCTCGTCGCTGCTCAGCGGCCAGGAGTGCCGCTACCGCCGGGTGCCGAACCTCCAGGACATCCGCACCACCTTGAAGCTGCTGGGCCAGCTGGGAGTGCAGGTCGACGATGGCCTGACCCAGAACCGGGTTTCCCTGCGCGCTGAAAAGCTCGACTCCCTGGAGGCCACCTACGACCTGGTCCGCACGATGCGCGCTTCGGTCGTGGTGCTCGGACCCATGCTGGCGCGTTTCGGCCAGGCCAAGGTGAGCCTGCCCGGCGGCTGCGCCATCGGGGCGCGGCCCATCAACTTCCATCTGACTGGTCTGGAGCGCCTGGGCGCCGAGATCGAGCTCGAGAGTGGCTACGTGCTGGCCCGGGCCAAACGCCTGGTGGGCAACCGCGTGCCGTTCGAGTTCCCGAGCGTGGGCGCCACCGAAAACGTGCTCATGGCCGCTGCCCTGGCCAAGGGCGAGTCGCTCCTGGAGAACTGCGCCAAGGAGCCCGAAATCGTCGACCTGGCGCGGGCGCTCCGGGCCATGGGTGCCGAGATCGAGGGTGAGGGCACCGAGACCATCCGGGTGCAGGGCAAGGACAGCCTGCACGGGTGCGATCACGAGATCATGGGAGATCGCATCGAGGCCGGCACGTTCCTGGCCGCGGGTTTCCTGACCGGGGGCTCGGTGCGCGTCGAGGGCCTGGGCTGGGAGCACCTGGAGGCCGTGCTGGGCAAGTTCGAGGAGTCGGGCGCGCGCATCGGCCGGGGCGAGAACCACATCGAGATCTTTTCGCAGGGCAAGCCCAAGGCCACCGACATCACGACGCTGCCGTTCCCGGGATTCCCGACCGACATGCAGGCCCAGTTCATGTCCGTGATGACCGTGGCCGAAGGGGCGTCGATGATCAGCGAAACCATCTTCGAGAACCGCTTCATGCACGTGCCCGAACTCTGCAGGCTCGGTGCGGACATCACCATCCGCGGCAACACCGCCGTGGTGCGAGGAGTTTCCACCCTGGTCGGGGCGCCGCTCATGGCCACCGACCTGCGCGCCAGCGCCAGCCTCATCCTGTGTGGCCTGGTGGCCAGCGGCGAGACCGAGGTGAGCCGCATCTACCATCTGGACCGCGGTTACGAGTCCATGGAGAAGAAGCTGGTCACCCTGGGGGCTGACATCGAGCGCCTGAAGTAGGGAGCGCACGGAATAGGGCGGCTCAGCCGGCCTTGCGGTCCACGAGGCTGCCTTTCTTGAAGCGCGAGCCCTTTTTCTGCTTCCGCGTCGAGCGGTGGTAGGCGGTGGTGCCCATCCAGCGCGTCAGCTGGGTGCGTCCGGTGCGCAAGAGCTCAAAGAGCTGGTGCAGTCCGCCTCCCAGCTTGATGGCGGGCTTAGGTGGCTCCTCGGAGGCCTTTTTGGGCGTCTCGCCTGGCGCGCCTTCGGGCGCTTCCTCGGGGGCTTTATCGGCGGCTCTCCCTCCTTCGATGACCTCAAAGGAGTGGGCCTTCTCGAAGGCGGGGGGTGCCTCGGCGGCCGGTGGGGGTGGGTCCTGGGGGGGTGTGTGGGGGCGTTGGGCCCCGGCATGGTCCGACGACGTGCCAGCGCTGGTGGCCACGCGCGCCTGCGAAACATCCACGGGACGTGTCGCTTTCAAGAGGGCGGCACTAAGACGGGAAAGCACGGGTGAAACTGCCTCTCTGCCGAGAGAGACCGCGTCTGACGCGCCTGAGTCAGACCGACCCCAGCCCCTGCGCCCGCAAGGTCCGGGAGGTGCGAAAAGGTTTTCGCGTCCCACCTTGCTTATCGGAACTTTTTATAGGAACTTGAGGAAAATTTGCTGCGTAGATAAGTCCTCGATTTTCAATGCTTTGCGTTGAAGATCGAGGCTTTAGATTGACCCACGGAGTACCGGATGGTATCCGTCCGCAATTCTTCAAGGAGCCCGCATGAGTGATCTGTTTGCCAAATGCCGTAGTTTCGAGGACGCCAAACGGATCCAGGCTGCCGGAATTTATCCTTTCTTCCGCCCCATCGAATCGACCAACGGCAATAACGTGGTCACCCACGGCAAACGCCGGGTGATGATCGGTTCCAACAACTACCTGGGCCTGACCCACCATCCCCGGGTTCGCGAAGCGGCCAAGCGCGCTATCGACCAGTTCGGCACCGGCTGCACGGGCTCGCGCTTCCTGAACGGCAACCTGGCGCTCCACGAGGAGCTGGAGCACCGCCTGGCCAAGTACCTGGGCCGCGAGGCTTGCCTGGTGTTTGCCACGGGCTTCCTGACCAATCATGGCGTCCTTTCGTGCATCGTGGGCCGCAGCGACGTGATCTACAGCGACCGTGAAAACCACGCTTCGATCTACGAAGGCACCCGCGCCGCCATCGGCGAGACGGTCAAGTTCAAGCACAACGACATGGCCGACCTGGAGCGCGTGCTCCAGCTGACGCGCTCCAAGTACGAAGGCGCCCTGATCGTCGCCGACGGCGTGTTCTCCATGTCGGGCGACATCCTGCGCCTGCCCAAGATCATCGAGCTGGCCAAGAAGTACGAGTGCCGTGTCTACGTCGACGACGCTCACGCGCTGGGCGTGCTGGGCCCCCAGGGGCAGGGCACGGAGTGGCACTTCGGCATTCCCGGCCAGGCGGACCTGGTCATGGGGACCTTCTCCAAGTCCTTCGCCTCGATCGGCGGCGTCATCGCCGGCAATACCGACATCATCCACTACATCAAGCACAAGGCGCGGGCGTTCATGTTCTCGGCGGCCATGCCGCCTGCCGCGGCCGCGACCGTCCTGGAGTGCGTGAAGATCGCCGAAGAGGAGCCGGAACATCTGGCCAACCTCTGGCGCAATACCCGCAAGATGCACCGTGAGCTTTCGGGCATGGGCTTCAACACCCTGGGCAGCCAGACGCCCATCATCCCGCTGCTCATCGGCGACGACTTCCAGGCGTTTGCTTTCACCCAGAAGCTTTATGAGCTGGGCGTGTTCGCGACCCCGGTGGTCAAGCCGGCGGTCCCGGAAGGCTGCGCCTTGATCCGCACCAGCTACATGGCCTCGCACACCGACGAGGACCTGGATTACGTGCTGACCGTGCTCGAGAAGCTGGGTCGCGAGTTCGGCATCATCGGAAACAACAGCCGCCAGGATGAGCTGGCGCAGCTGGCGCACCATCACTTCGGCCAGATCCTGGGCCAGCAGTCGCAGGCGGCCATGCATGTTTGAATTGAGGCGGGTCGAGACCAAGTCCGATTGGAACGATTTCATCGACCTGGCCTGGGACATCTACGGCAAGGACCCGATCTGGGTTCCGCCCCTCAAGATCGCGGTCCGCGATCTGCTGGATGTGAACAAGAACCCGTTCTTCAAGCACGCCATGATGATGGCGCTGGTGGCTTACCGCGACGGCAAGCGGGTGGGGCGCATCGTCGGCGTGATCGACGAGAACCACAACCGCTTCCACAAGGAACAGACCGCCTTCTTCGGCTTCTTCGAGGCCATCGACGACCAGAAGCTCGCCAACCAGATGCTCGATGAGGTGGCCCAGTGGGCGCGCTCGCGTGGCATGGCGACGCTGCGTGGGCCGATGAACCCGTCGACCAACCACGAGTGCGGCCTGCTGGTGGAGGGTTACCAGTATCCTCCCTCGGTGATGATGACCTACAACCCGCCCTATTACGCCAAGCTCCTGGAAGGCTGGGGTCTGGGCAAGGCCAAGG
>CANFHS010000043.1 GCA_947446835.1 Bacteriovoracaceae bacterium | reverse complement strand
CAGCAGCTGGGCCAGGTTGAACTGGGTGGCCGGAGGCGAGTCGGCGTGCGAGGCGCTCTCTTCCCAGAGCTTCCGCGCCGTGGCGGGATCGCCGCCCGCGAGCGGGACCCAGGGGTCCTGGGCCTGCGGTGAGAAACCTGCAAAAAGCACGATAGCGATGCAGGCAATGGTGATTTGAAACAGTCGTGATTTAACGCGCATCGTGTTTTAAGAGCCATTTTTGGCTGCCATCTGGAACATTCCAGCGGGGCGATGTAACACGGTTGTGGCGATTCATGTCCCTATTTCGAAGGAGAAAGTGATGACGTTCCGTGGCGTTGTTTCATGGGCCTGTGCCCTGGCGGCGGGTCTGGCTCATGCGTCCGAGTTCGACGGAGGGGCGCCCGAACTCAAGGACGGACCTCCCGCGCGTTACTCGGACGGTTATCTGGAGTGGCAGATCTCGCGCGGGGCGGAATTCGCGTGCAAGGGGGACCGCTGCGAACTCGCCTCCACGGACAGCCAGGGCAAGTCGTTCACCGTGGAGTTTCACACCGGATACGGTTCCCAGAACTCGGGCAGCGGAGGCAGCGGAGGGGTGATCATCATCAATGGTCAGCCGGAACTCGTGCCCCAGCAGCCCTTCGTCGGCGTGACCCTCCGCTACACCCGTTCCTCCTGCTCCCAGCAGGTGAACGTGCCGAGATCCCTCTACGTGGCGATGAACATCTATCTTTACCGTCTCCTGAACGAGGACGGGTCACCCGAGCGCGTCATGACGCCGGCCCAGCAGACGATGATCCTGTTCTACACGACGATCCTGAACCAGGCCAAAGGCTGCTCAGCCCCCGGAGCCGGGTAACGATCCGTCGACGGGGCCGCATTGCACCCGGGGCGCTGGACCCTGGGGCAGCCATTGGGTCTGGCCGTTGCCTCCGGCTGCCGTTGATACCCGGATGGAGTCCCGGCGATGGGACAGGGTGACCGCGCCCGTATCCGGGTCCACCTGATCCACCGTGAACACCGAGGTCAACGTCAGCCAGTTTCCCGAACGCGAGGGGGCGCATTGCCCCTCCTGGCCCCAGCAGACTTTCTGGAAGAAGATCGATCGGGAAGATCCACCGATCAGCTGATCGATCCGTGCGATCAGATCGGCCAGCTCCTCGCCACCGGACTCGTTCAGGGGCGGCAGCGCGGGGAGTCTCGGAGCGGGTTGCAGGCCCGGAAGGGGGCTGATGGGCGAGATCCCGCCGATTCCGGCCGGCGGAGGATCCGCGGGTGGCGTGACCGGGCCCAGGTCGATGCGGATCTGCTGGAGACGCGTGCGGAAGAGCACGTTGTCCTCGTAGGGATCGCTGAACACAAGGGTCAGTTCGTAGGTATCCCCGGGCGTGAGCTGCACCTCCTCGCCCTTCAGGGGCACGCTCTTCAGGATGCCCTGCCATTGCGCGGGAACGGGCCCTCCGACCCAGCCCTCCAGCAGGCGGTTCCTGGGCCTCCGGGTATTCACCAGGGAAACCGACGCCGCCAGGGGGGCCGAGAAGTCGCAGGGGCTGGTCAGGAGCGGATCTTCCCTGCTCTGGATGCTCCGGCCGCTGCGATGGTCCACCCACAGCGGAAGGTCCAGCGTCAGCGGCCCATCCTCCCGGCTTCTCAGGCTGAAGTTCCCGAGCGCGACATCCATGACCCACTTGCCGGGCCACACGGGCTGACCCTCCTGGACGTCCGAAAGGAGCAGTTCCGACGGCTCCGGATTGAGGCTCATCTTCGGAAAGTGGCTGGAAAGAACCTTTTTGAGCGGACTCCGTCCGGTCGCGTCGCCGGTCTCGGCGATCTCGATCTGGGCCGCCACTTCCCAGATCTTGAGCTTCCGCTCACGGAGATAGGCGCGTTCCCCGCAACGCGGATTGATCTGCGGCACGACGGCGATCTGGCTGCCCGGGGAAATCCGGAGGAAGCAGTATCCCGGCGTGAGCAGCAGCTCGCGATCCGAGATCCGCGTGACCTGGCAGCCCGGCTGCTCGGGGTAGGCCTCGAGCTTGTCGACCCCGACCTCGGTCGCATGGAGGACGACGCAGGCATCCAGCCAGGAGAACCTGGTTTCAAAGAGCGCATGGCGTTCGGTGAAGTCCGGCGCGCTGCCCCGGGGAGGGTCCAGCACGCGGCACTGGTCGTCCCGGTAATCGCGGTTGAGCGAGGTTTCGAACGAGCCTGACTGGGGCTTGACCTCGATCGGGGCGAGGCCGATCTGGAGTGCGTGGGCCGATGAGGCGACGTCGCAATCCTGGATCTGGATGCCGGCTTCGTCGATCCGCATGGGCCGGGCCCCGCTGAAACGCGTGCGGAAGGTGCTGGAGTCCAGGAAGACCGAGAAGTCCCTGGGGCCGTGGGCGGTGCAGCTCAGGGCTGGTTGGGCCCAGGACAGTGCAAGAAGCGCGAGGCTTGCGGAGAGGAAAGGGCGGAAACCCATGACCGCCGGGCCGTGCGAAAACAGTGCCCGGCGGACACGGGGGAACAATGACTCAGTTCAACATCGAGGCGACCGGGGGTTCGAACTCCCCTTCCTCGATCTTGGTGAACGTGCAGACCTGTGCGCCGTGCAGCTGCCACTTGCGGAGGGCGTCAATCGCCTTCTCGTTGTAGTAATAACGCACCTTGCAGAAGCGGAGCGACTTGGAGGTGCCGCTCTGGATGAAGCCGTTCTGGAAGGTGATGGTGCTGCCGCCCACCGGGGTGTACTCGGTGGAGTTCTTGATGTCGCCGCCACCGAAGACTGCCTCGTTGTCGAGCGTGTTGTACTGGTTGCTCAGGTTGCGGGCATACTTGTACTTGCCTTCACCCTGGGTGTCGCACACCCAGTCCGAACGGGTGGCGAGGTTGGCCAGCGTCTTGTAGCTGAGCCCCGGGCTCACGTTCAGGTCGGTGACCGAAGTCTGGCTCAGCATCCCGAAGTTCACGATCTCGTTCTTCTCGTAGTACTCGATCTGCGGACCGCGGTAGCACATGTCGACGAAGTACTCGGCGCCGTAGCGTTCGGAGCCCAGGTTGAACGACAGGTTGTCGATGCGGTTCGCCCAGGCATCGGTATCGGTGAAGAGGGCCGCGAAATCCTGGTTGCCGGATTTCTTGGTCGTGACCTGCGGAAGGGTCCCGGTCGAACCCCAGGCGCCGGAGCTGACCGTGAAGAAGTCCATCAGGTAGGCACCGCCGTTCGCGCTCGTGCATTTGCAGTTGTCGATACACGCCTGGTCCTGGCAGGTTTCCGGCTTACAGGCGGTCTGCGTTCCTTCGATGTAGCAGACCTGGTTTCCGGGATTCTGGTGCTTGAGACCCACGTTACAGGCGTAAAGGTCGGGACCCGAGCTGTTCACGTCGAACTTGAACTGCAGTTCGATCGCGTGAGCGGCCGAGCTCCAGGCAACGGCGGCAATCAGAACCGCGAAGAGGCGGGAAAATTTCATGGTGTCATCCTTGATCGAGAGAGTTTGAAGGTTCGCCATCCCGTTATAGGGAAACCCTTCGATCAAGGAAACGCCCCCCGAGTCAGGAGGCGTGCACCATCAGAACCTGGAGCAGTCGATCACGAAGCGGTAACGCACATCGCTTCGCAAGGTGCGTTCATAGGCTTCGTTGATCTGACCGGGGGCGATGACCTCGACGTCCGAGGTGATTCCATGTTTCCCGCAGAAATCGAGCATCTCCTGGGTCTCGGCGATGCCACCGATGAGCGAGCCTGCCAGGGAGCGCCGCCCGAAGATGAGCGAGAACGCGGACACTTCGGTTCCCTTGGGTGGCGCGCCGACCAGGGTCATCGTGCCGTCGATGCGCAGCAGTGCCAGGAACTGGTTCAGGTCCTGGGGCGCCGAGACGGTGTTCAGGATGAAGTGGAACTGGCCCGCAAGCGCCTGGAGGGCCTCGGGGTTCGTGGTCACCACGAAGTTCCTGGCGCCGAGCCTGCGTGCATCCTTTTCCTTGGCGGCCGAAGTGCTGAACACGGTGACGTCCGCACCCAGGGCGGCGGCGATCTTGACGCCCATGTGGCCCAGCCCCCCCAGGCCCACGATGCCGACTTTCTGGCCGGGGCCGACTTTCCAGTGCTTGAGCGGCGAATAGGTGGTGATGCCCGCGCAAAGGAGCGGGGCCGCCCCGGCAGGATCCAGATTGGCGGGGACCTTGAGCGTGAAGTCCTCATTGACCACGATGGCCGAGGAATATCCGCCCTGCGTGACCGTCACGCCGTCCTTCTCGGTCCCGTTGTAGGTGAAATGGGCGCCCTTCTCGCAGAACTGTTCCAGATGCGACTGGCAAGGCGAACAGCTGCGGCAGGAGTCGACCATGCAGCCCACACCGGCCAGGTCCCCCGTCTTGAAGCGCGTGACCTGCGATCCCACCTTCGAGACACGGCCCACGATCTCGTGGCCCGGCACCATCGGAAAGCTCGAGCCGCCCCACTCGTCGCGCGCCTGGTGGATGTCGGAATGGCAGATGCCGCAGTACAGGATCTCGATCCGGACATCCTTCGGTCCCACCTCGCGGCGTTCGAAGGTCCAGGGGGCCAGGGGCTGATTGGCGGCGGCAACGGCGTAACCTTTGACAATGCTCATGGTCCGGGTTCCTAACCTGAAGCCGTGAGGGTTGTCACGTCCTGCCGAATCTTTCGATGTACTGGCAGCGCTTGCAGAGCTCCTCGGTGAGCCGATTCTGCTGGAAGCCCCGCAGGATTGAGCGCGAGCGCGGAGCCTCCAGGATGTCCGCCAGCGGGCGCTCCCGCACATTGCCCAAGGGGATGGCCGCTTCCTTGTCCAGGCAGCAGGGCACCACGGTGCCATCGACCAGGATGCCAAAGTGCGTGGACAGGCCGTGGCAACGCCCGGTCTCGCCCAGCACCGGCAGATCCAGCGCGGGCCAGGTGAACTCGGTGTCAAAGTGCAGGTAAAGGCGGTTCTTGAGGCGCACGCTCTTGTTGCGCCGCACGTCCAGATTCTCGGGGACCCGGACTTTGAATCGATCCTCGATGCGCGCCAGCAGCCCGCGATTGGCGGGGCCCGTGCCCCGCGGGTCCTGCAGGTTCCAGAGGCGGTAATTCAGGTAAAGCTCGGGTCGGTCCTGGAGTGCACGGTCCGTGTAGGCAAAGATCCGCTCCAGGTAGGCACTCGGGTCGCGGTCCGGGAAATTGTCGTGAAAGCTGTGGAGCGAAAAATTGACCTGGCGGAAGGCCGGATGAAGCAGGAGCTCGGCCTGTTTCTCGCGAAGCAGGACGCCGTTGGTGACCAGGAAAATGCGTGTGTGGTTTTCCTGGCAGATCTGGACCAGCTCCTCCAGGCGGGGGTGGACCAGCGGGTCGCCCATGAGGTGGAAGCACACCTGCTCGGTCAAAGGTGCCACCTGCTCGATGATGCTGCGGAACAGGTCAAGCTCGATCAGCTTCTTGGCTCGCACCACCTCGGGACAGAAGCTGCACTGCAGGTTGCAGATGTTGCTGATCTCGATGTTGACCTTCTGGAACCGCATGGCGGGAGGGTCATATCCCAAAGCGGCGGGATAGGCTCCCCAGTGGACCGGATTTTGGCATTTTTTCGGGCCCTTCCGGTCTGGAAGCAAGGTACTCTGCCCCCTCATCCCGATCCCGGATTCACCCTGACCATGCGTCGACGCAACCTGCTCCTCGTCCTCTTGGCCTTGCCCTTTCTGGTCCTGATCCGCACCGCGGTGCTTTCGGATCACGCTGACTTTGCCGTATTCTACCGGGCAGCCTCGCGCCTCCGGGAAGGCGCTTCCCTCTACGTGAACCACCGGGAGGGAGCCCAGCTCTTCAAGTACCCGCCCTGGATCGGGCCGCTGCTCCTGCCGTTGGCAGTCCTGGATGAGGCGACTTCGGCCATCCTGTGGCGCCTGCTTCAGGTGGCGCTTCTGGCCTGGGTGGTGTGGCGGCTCTTGTTGCCGCTGCCGCGCGAGGGCCGCCTGGCGGTGGCCTGGGTGTTTTTCACCTTCCTGGGCGTGTGGAACTACAATGTTCTGACAGGGCAGACCACGATTGCCATCCTGGCCCTTGGACTTTTGCCTGTTTTTTCGGCCCCCGCGGTTGCCGCGGGCCCAAGGCCTTGGGCTGCGGTGCTCCAGATCCTTGGGCTCAGTACCAAGGTGTTTCCCGTCCTGGGAGCCCTTCCCCTTCTGGTTCGCTCACCGTTCCGGCTCCGGATCCTGGGGGGAGCCGCCCTGGGTGCCGCCCTGTTGAGTGTGCCGGCGCTTCTGGGCATTCCCTCGCATTCCCCCTGGGAGCTGTTCCAGGAGTTCCGGGCGTCAGCCTCCGCCAATGGCGGAAACCTGCTGGGCGCGCAGAACGGCCTGTCCGCCCTTCTGGCCAGCCTGATGGGCCTGCCCACCCTCAACGTGTCCCCTTCGGCCCAGACGGGTCCCGTCCTCATTTCAGTGATCCTGGCGCTGGGAGCCTGGCTCTGGGCACGCAGGCGGCTTCCAGGCCTCCTGGAAGAAACCGCGCTCGCGCTCGCGCTGAGCCAGGCGGTGACGCCCCTGTCGTTCAACTACGGACTAGGCCTGACCTTCCCCTGGTTTGCGCTCCAGGTGGCGCGGGTTTTCCGGATGGGGCCCAGGCAGGCCCTTCGGTCCTGGGGTGGATGGAGCGTGCTTCTGGCCTGGGCTTGGGTGCTTCTGCCTCTGCCTTATCGGGCCTTGGCGGTTTTTTTGAGCCTCTTTGCGTTGGGGAGCTGAGGCCTTGGGCACCTGCCAAGAACTTCGACACCGGGTCTCTGGCCCGAGGCAGCTGTCGCCTCGATAAGGCAGGGGATTTTGTCCCGCGCTCGTGCGGCACACCCCTTGCTCAAGGGGGCCACGGACAAGGAGCTGATGAGTATGAAATTCCTGAATCGTTCCCTCTTTCTGATGATCCCCCTGGCTGCGGTGGCGCTGGTGGCCTGCGGCCCGATGAGCCCTTCCTCACGGAAGCAGCAGTCGCAGCTGACCCGGAATCCGAGCCCCCAGACGGGCGGCTACCAGTATTCGGTTTGCGGCTACGTCTACTCGCTTGCGGCCGACCGCGCGGCCATCTTTGATGGAACCGAAACCATCGAGCTGATTCCCGCGAACGCCTCGGTCAATTCGACGATGCTGTCGGCGGCTTCCAAAGCCAGCTCGGCCTGCGCCTACGGCAACGACGTCTACCAATTGGGTGCCGACGTCTCGATGCTGACCGAGCGGCTCGACATCCAGTGACTTGACCTTCATCCCCGGAACTCGTCAGGGTAACGGGATGAAGTGCTTCAAACTGGCCTCGATCGGGCTGTTGTCGGCCGTGCTGTTCCCGGTCGCCGCCTCCTCGGCCGGCGATCCGCCCCGGCTCGGCCAGGCGTCCGACAAGGGGTTCGACAAGGTTCTGGTGGTGGTCCTGGAGAACACCGATTCCGACCAGGCGCTTGCCCAGCCGGGCTTGAAGAGCCTGGCTGAGCGGGGCGCCTTGCTGACCCGCTTCCATGGGGAGGCTCGCCCCTCGCAGCCCAATTACCTGGCCTTGGTCTCGGGCAGCACCCATGGTGTCAGGAGCAACGATCCGGTCCGGATCGTTGCCCGGCATCTCGGAAACCTGCTCGAGGAAAAAGGCCGTTCCTGGAAGGCGTACCTCGAGGGCTATCCGGGCGCCTGTTTCCAGGGGCAGAAGTCGGGACGTTACGTGCGCAAGCACAATCCCTTCGTGAGCTTCTCCAACGTGCAGGATTCCGCCGCACGGTGCGCGCGGATGGTGCCTTCCTCCCAGCTTGCCCAGGACGCCAGGAACAGGCGTCTTCCGGATTTTTCGATCTATGTTCCCGATCTGGACAACGACGGCCATGACCGGGGCGTCGCGTTCGCTGACCGCTGGCTTTCCGAAAAATTCCTGCCGAGCCTGGGCGACAGGTTCCCGGAGGGCTTGCTGCTGGTCGTGACGTTTGACGAAAGCGGGACCACCGAGGACAACGGCATTTACACCGTCCTCTATGGAGCGGGAGTACGACCCGGTTCCACCTGGGATGAACGGGCTGATCACACCAGCCTGCTCAAGCTGGTCGAGGATCGTTTCCGGCTCGGGACCCTCGGGCGGGGCGACCAGAGCGCACCACCGATCACCGGAATCTGGAAGGAGCAATGAGAGGGTCTTCCTACCGGGCAGCGCGGGCCGCCAAGAATTCAGTCCAGCGCTTTGAGTGCTTTCAGGAAGGCCGCCAGATCGCCCTTTTCGCCTGGAGTCAGGGCCAACGCCTGGAGCTCCTTGGTTCCCGCAAAGCCTGCCTGCCTGCACAGCGATAGACCGCGTTCTGGATTCCCAGGATCTGGCCTGTGCCATCCACCTGGATGTCCCGCGGCTGCGGCAGCACGTAAACGCGGTAATCCTTGGCTCCCAGACAATGGGCCAGGGAGCTGAAGCCACCGCTGGTGGAGGTCGGGGTTTGTTCCATGGTGAACGGGCTTTTGCTGATCTTCGAGGTGGCCGTGCAAGCTCCCAGAACGGCCAGCGTGATTCCCAGTACCCCGATCTGGATAAAAGGACGTCCATGGGTCGAATGGCTCACGGAAAGTTCCCCCGACTTAAAGCCTGGCGCGCGGCCATAGGGCCCGGAATGTGTCATCGGTGACCCGGGCTTCCTCTCAGCGGGTCCTCAGCTCGGTCCGGGCTTATCCCCTGGGGTTAAATTTATCTCACCGTTTCAATTTAATTGACTCGAGTTGTACGGCACTGTTAGTCCGCCCGGCATGAAAAAATTGAAAGTCGTGTTTTTGTTGTCCCTTGTGCTGGCGTCCGTCGCGAAGGCGGAGGCCGAATCTTCCATTTCCTTCCGGGATCAGCTTGGGCAGTCGGAAGAGCCGCCTGTCAGGAAGGTCGAGCCCAGGATGTCCCTTGCGGAAGCCAAGCGCACGGTCGAAGAGCAGGTGGCTGAGCTGAAAAAGTACCTCCGCGTGGCCAGCACGATGTACCCGAAGTACGCGACGCTGGCTTCCGTCGAGGGAAATATCACTTCGGTGGTGGCGCTCGGAGCCAGACTGATCGGCAATCCAGGCTGCAACGCCCTGATCGAATTCAGCGTCGCCCAGAGGAAGGTTGTCCGGAAATCCTACCCGTTTTCTCCGCTGGGTTTTGTCGATGTGGCCCATTCCGAGTCGACCCATACGTACAAGTACTCCTTCAATTGGGGGGAAATCGACGGCAGGGATGAGCTGTTCGAGAAGAACTCCGACGAGAAGAATCCTCCGTCGGAGGCCGGAAAGGATCTGATCGGCGACACCCCGATGCTGGCGGAAATCATGGGCGGCTATGAGCATGACATGGCCTCGATCGGCCTGAATTACACCGGCAAGCACCCCAAGGTCCTTCTTTCCACCAAGACCGTCGTCAAGGACCAGACCGGATCGGGCCTGGGCCAGGACAGCAGCACTCCCAACTCCACTGCCGGCCACATCACCTTGGCCGTGATGAATGGTCGCGACACCCAGTACGTCACCAGCAAGCTGAATACCGTGGCCAACAAGCTCATCCAGGCCTGCAAACGACAGGCGCTCGAGTGACCCGGGCTTCCGCCATCGGATAGGGGCCGTAAACGCAAAGAGGGGATCGGTCAGGTTGACCGATCCCCTCTTTGCTGTCTGGATCAGAATGGCGTTCCCGACAGGAGTCGAACCTGTGACCTTCAGCTCCGGAGGCTGACGCTCTATCCAACTGAGCTACGGGAACGCGAAAAAAAAAACAGTCTGGGGTGTCCTATTACCCGACCCTTACCGGGAAGCCAAGGGGGGTTTCAGTCACCCGCGGCCCGGATGGACGGCTTTCCAGCAATCCAGGAACCGCCGGGCCATGACCTCGAGGTCGCCGAGGTAGCCGATCGACAGGCGCAAAAGGCCGGGCGAAAGCCCCATCTTGCTCTGTTCTTCCTCGGGAATTTCGCTCGAGGTGGACAGCGCCGGGCAGCTGATCAGGGTGCGCGAAAAGCCCAGGCTGACGGCATAAAGGCCGAATTTCTCCTGCTGCAGCCGGGAGGCCACGTCCAGGGCCTTTTCGGGGGTACCGCAGTCCACGGTGATCATCCCGCCAAAGCCCGCGCCTTCGCTCAGCATGGAGCGGATCAGCGCGTGCTGGGGGTGGCTTTTCAGGCCCGGGTAGATGAGCGGGATGTTTGCCTCGTCCAGGACCCGCGCCAGGTGCAGCGCGGCCTCGCTATGGGCGCGCATCCGGATGGGCAGGTGGTCCAGCCGCAGGTACAGCTCGTGCGCCACGCGGGCGTCCATGACCGGACCGTTCAGCATGACCGGGCCCACGTTGATGTCGATGAGCTGGTCGATGAACTCGCGCCTGGCGCAGACGGCTCCGGCAATGAGATCGGCCGAACCCGACAGGTACTTGGTGCACGAGTAGAGCACCACGTCGGCCCCCTGTCGCGTGGCCGAGACCAGCATCGGGGCAAAGGTGTTGTCGACCACGAGCGGGATCTTGTGGCGCTTGGCCACCTTCGAGAGGGCCGGCAGGTCGCTGACCGTCAGGAGCGGGTTGGATACGGTTTCGGTGTAGAGGAGCCGCGTGTCCGGGCGGATGGCCTTTTCGAAGGCTTCGGTGTCGGTCGGATCCACGAAGGTGACTGAAATTCCGCGCTTGGGCAGCAGGTTGTTGAAGAGCGCCCAGGTGCCTCCGTAAACCGTGCGTGAGCTGACGATGTGGCCGCCCGGACCCTTGGCCGTGCAGATGGCTTCCACGGCCGAAGCGATGGCCGCCATGCCGGAGGCCACGCCCAGCGCGGCTTCGGAGCCTTCCATTGCGGCCAGCTTCTGGGAGAACGCGTTGACCGAGGGGTTCGAGTGGCGGCTGTAAAGGTAGCAGCCCTGCAGCTCGCCCCGGAACGTGCGTTCCATGTCGAGCGGGTTCAGGAAGGTCGAGGTGACGGCCACGTCCACCACCGGGACCACGCCGCCTTCTTCGCCGAAATGCTGGACGTCACGGATGGCCTGCTCGGATTTCTTCATCTTCTTCTCTCACCAAAAAGGGCGGTGCCGACCCGCACGTGGGTTGCGCCTTCGGCAATCGCGGTTTCGAAGTCACCGCTCATTCCCATGGAAAGGCCCCCTTTGGAAAGGGGGTGGAGGCCTGATTCCAGCTCCCGGAGCCTCCGGAAGGGCTCGGCCTCGTCCTGATCCGGTCCCCGAGGGGCCGGAATGGCCATGAGGCCTGCCAGGCGCAGGCCGGGTAGGGCGCGCATTTCCTGGACCAAGGGCGCCACTGCACCGGAGGCAAGGCCTGATTTGGACTCTTCCCCATCCAGGTTGACCTCCAGGAAGACCTCCAGGGGGTGGGCCTTGCCCAAGGCGCGCCAGCGCTTGTCGATTTCCTGGGCCAGCTTGAGCGAATCCACCGAATGGATGGCCTGCACGGCCGGGAGCAGCGCCTTGACCTTGTTGGTCTGCAGGTGGCCGATGAAATGCCAGCGGATGCCCTCGCAGCCGCGGCGGGACAGCTCCCGGGCTTTTTCGAGAAGCTCCTGGGCATAGTTCTCGCCGAAGTCCCGGTGCCCGAGCTTCCAGAGGGCCTCGACCGCGTCGGCGGATTGGGTCTTGGAAACGGCCATCAACGTGACTGAAGAGTCCTCTCGCCCCGAACGCAGGGCGGCCTTGCGGATCCGTTCGCGGATGGCCTGGTAGCGGGTTTCCAGGTCCGTCACGGCCGGGCCCTGTAGATCCGGAAGCGCTCTTCGAGGTCGGCCACGAGCTGGGCGATGGGAAGGCCCACGACGTTGGCAAAGCTTCCGCTCACCGATTCCACCAGGACCGAGCCGATGCCCTGGATGCCGTACGCGCCGGCCTTGTCCAGGGGTTCTCCGGTGGCCACATATTGCTGGAGCAGGTTCCTGGAGACCTTTCGCATGCGCACCCGTGAGGCCACGACGCGCGCGAATTCGAGGGTGTTCTTGCCGGGCTGGACCGCGATCACGCAGTAGCCGGTCAGCACCGAATGCGTGCGTCCCGACAGCGAAGCCAGCATCCTGAGCGCGTGAGCTGCATCGTCGGGCTTGCCCAGGATGCGGCCACTGCCCGGAGCCACCACCGTGGTGTCGGCGGCGATGATGAGCTGCAGGCCGGCGGGCGAAGCCTCGAGCCCGGCAGCCACGGCGCGCGCCTTGGCAACGGCCAGGCGCCTGACCATGGCCCGTGCCGTCTCGCCGCGGCGGGGAGTTTCGTCCACCTCGGGTTTGATCACGCGGGGCTCGAAACCCGCGGTCCTCAGGAGCTCGATGCGCCGGGGCGAGCCCGAGGCCAGGATCATCACGTGGGGCAGGGTCTTCATCGCTCCTTCCCTACCAGAAAGCCCTCCGACTCAGAAATAGAACTGGGTCGACAGGAAGCGGAACTGGCTCTTGAAGTCGCGGTAGTTCTGGGTGCGCTTGAAAAGGGCCACCACCTCGGTCTTGACCCGGTTCTCGGAGGCGAAAAAGAGGCTCCCGCCCGAACGGTAGACCGTGGCCAGCCCGATCCCGGCCGAAGCGGCCGTGTTCTTCACCTTGTATTCCTCGTCCGTGTAAGTCCGCGACACGTGTGTCAGCAGGCTGTTCTTGTCGAGGCTTCCGAAGCGGTCCACGGCGCCGATGGCGATGTACTCGCCGTCGAATCCCACGTGCATTTCGACCGAGTGCCGCCCTTCCAGCTTGAGCACCGTGGTGCGGGCCGTGGCCTTGTAGAGGGGCCGGCCCAGCTCGTCGACCGGGGCGTCGAAGATGGAGTTCATGAGGATCTCGTCCACGGCATTTGCGATGACCGTGGCCATGCGGGTCTGGAAGCGCGCCGCGATGGCGAAGTTGCGGACCGCCTCGACGGCGTCGCTCTTCTGGTTGGAGGCCTGGACCTTGACCACCTGGATCTTGGTGCCGGGAGCCAGGAGCCCCTGGATGCCGAAGGCCTGCTTCTGGGCCGCGTGATGCACCAGGCGCCCGTATAGACGTCCGGCTTCCTCGGCCCGGCCTTCGCGGCGGGTCAGGAAATGTCCGAAGAGCGGCGAGCGGATCAGGTAAGGCACATCTTCCAGCTCGGCCGAGCTGATGAAGTGGATCACGTTCGAGTTGATGCGGTCGGAGAACAGCCCCACCGTGTCCTGGATGGCGGTCTCAAACGCCTGGTAGAGCTCTTCGGTCGAAACGTCCACGAACACCACCGACGGGTGCTGCTGCAGGATGACCTCGACCCCGTGGGTCGCGCCCTGGGTGCTTTGCATGGTGAAACCATTGGCGTTGGCCACGGCCTGGGCAAAGGCCTGGTCTTCGGGTCGGTCGGAGATGAGAAGCAAGGTGTTGGGCAAGTGTCTGGTTTCCCCGGTCAGCGTCTCAGGAAGCTGAAATATTCTTCTTCGATGTCGTCAAACTGGGCCCTTCCCCCACACTTGGAGCATCGAAGGGCGGGAAGGCGGACGCCGCCCTTTTTCAGGGGCGCGGTCTCGAAGAGACCCACCAGGTCGATGCCGCATTCGCGGCACACAAAGGGCACGTAAAAGGACTCGATCTGGCCGCCGCAGGTGAAATTCAGGATCTGGTTGGCTTGTTCCACCAGGCAGACCGAGAATCCCACGAAGCGCAGGGGGATCTTCAGCGCCTGCACT
>CANFHS010000042.1 GCA_947446835.1 Bacteriovoracaceae bacterium | reverse complement strand
AGGCACCGGCTGCCATCCAGATACCCCTGGATGGAGTTGAAAAGGGCTTGCCTGAGCTTGGCTTGAGTGGGGCGGGTGCGGTCGGTCGGAGGGCTGGTCAGGAGACGCCCGCGGAACTCGCCGCCGGTAATCCGGATCATGCGGCGACGCTACACCACCGCAGGGGGATCAGGCCACCTTGGACTGCGACGAGACAACCGGAAGTTTGAACTCGGTGCCGTTCGACAGCTTGACCTTCACGCAGCCGTCTTCGAAACCGATCACGACTCCCAGGCCTGCCGATTCGAAGTCCAGACGGACACTCATGGAACCGCGCACCCGAAGGCTCAGCTCGGCATCACCCGGATCCCGCTGGGGCGGCATGGGATGGACTTCGGCAATCGATTTTTGTGCCATTTTTGCCAGCTCCTCGGAATTCGCGGAATGGATCTCACCGGCGGACCCTGCAGAATCCGGTTTCATTTGAACCACAGGTTCTTGCGTTGCCGGGGCTGCCGCTGCAGCGGGAGCCGGCGTCTCCGCCGGTGCCGGTGCGGGGGCCGGAGCCGCCGTAGACACGGGCGCAGGCGCCTCCACCGGTGCGGCTGCGGGTGCAGGCGCCGGAACTTCTTCCACAACAGGGGCCGGAGCCGCCACGGCTACGGGAGCCGGTGCAGGTGTGGGGGGCGGAGCCGCCGCCTGAACAGGATGCTGCGGCGCAACAATCGAGGCGACCGCCATCGGATCGGCCACACTCGGCGCTTGCCCGATATGAAGGCCAGTCTCAGCGAGGCCCTTTTGCAGGTCCTCGATCTCCTTCATGATTCGTGCGATTTCCTGATCTGCATCTCCGAGCATGACGCCCTTCCTGTACCACCCTCATCGGACTCCCCCCTTCCCGAGTTGAGGGCCAACCGCAAAAGACTCGATTTTTTTTCCCCAGCGGCAGGGCGGGCTGATATTTCTACCCCTCGTCCAGCGAGAAAAGGGGACTCCAGGACCGGGGATCAGACTCCGGAAATGCCGATAAATCGTTCAACTTCGGCAACTTGGACCCGGATTCTTCGGGGAACAGGGAAGGTTTTTGGGGGAAAATGGACCAGGGGGGCATCACAAACTGGCTGATCGGGGGCGATTTGGCCTCCCCTCAGAAGCCCCAGTCCGACCTCTCGGACTGGCTGGTTCCAGCCGCGCCCAAGAAGCGTCCGGCTCACCCCATGGACACTTTCCTCGACTCGCAGCGCATCGAGGTGGAGCTCCCCAACCACCAGCGCAGCACCATGTCCCAATGGATGCAGGGCACAGCCCCCAAGGCCACGCCCAAGCCTCCGCTGGCGCCTCCCCCCTTTGAGCTCCCGCAGGCAGCGCCCCCGGTGACCGCCCTCCCGGTGGCAGCCAAAGCACCGACCCTGGGACTGCCGGGCGTCAACAATTCCAGCTCCAACTCGACCCTTCTGCCCGCCTTGCTGGGCGTGGTGGGCCAGATCAAGTACGAGCTGGAAGGCGACCTGAATATCCTGCTCACGCTGAACCCCAGCCGCCGTGAGGCCGTGGCGCAGCACCTGGAAAGCCTGGCCAATCTCCCGGCCGGTCCTTCCCACGCTGCCGGCCAAGGCGACGCGGCCGCAGGCCTCCGCCGGTGGATCGAAGGGCCTCGTTCGCCCGCGCAAAACCAGGCCCTGCAGATCTACTTCGAAGAAGTCGCCATGGTCATCCTGGGCCAGGCGCTGACGCTCAAGTCCTGGAGCGACCAGGGGCTGCGTCCCATCACCGAGAAGGACCTGGGCGACCTGAACTGGGCCATGTCCAGCGCCCTCAAGCCCCACCTGCCGCTGGACCGCGAAGCCTGGCAGATCACCCGTCCCAACCTCTATTCCTGGTTCAAACCCGGCCCCTCGATCCGCAAGGAAATCTGGCGGGCTTTCGAGTCCTGGACCCTGACCCGCGAAGGTCCCGAGTTCCTGGCCACCTTGATCCGCTTCGCGCGCCGCAAGCTGGGCGCCGCCGCGCCCGAGCTTTCGGGCTATGACGAGCGGTTCTTCGCGTCGCTCTGGCAACGCATGGGCGACTTCGGTTTCCGCATGACCGCCGAGCCGGGCGAGCTTCCGCGCCGCAAGGCCGCGTTCTCGCCCACGCTGCGCGACGGCTCGCTGGGACGCCTGGGCCCGCGCGAACTGAACTGGGTGGGGCTGGAAAGCCTGCCCTTCCGCATGATCACCGCCGAGCTGGCCCAGCTGTGGTGGGGACCGCAGCCGCCGCCGCTCTGGGCCCTGGGCACCGGACTGGAAGCACACTCCAAGGACCAGCTGCAGCTGCAGCTCGCGGCGGTCAAGCCGTCGCTGCTGTCGCGCGTGTCCGAGATGGAAGCCTGCGACCTGGGCTTCGTGCTGGAAGAAAAGCTGATCCGCGCCAGCGGCCGAACTCCCGAAGCCGCCCGCTACCGCGAGCAGCTGGAAGGACTGCCCTACTTCAAACGCCTGCGCGCTCCGGGCACCACGCTGGGAGACCTCCAGGCCTGCGTGACCTTGACCAAGCTCCGGCCCGGCGGCCTGCTGTGGTGGGCGCGCGAAGAACGGCTGGCCGAGGGCGATGGCCAGGAAACCCTGCGCTTCCTGCTCGACCAGGGCAAGCTGCTCTGCGAATGGCGCCTGGGTGACGTGAACCACCAGCTGCCCGCCCACGAATCCCTGTTCCCCAAGTACCTGTACCTGTTCCAGCGCGACACGGACATGACCGCGCGCCACGCGCATCGGCCGCTCCGCATTTCGTTGCACGGCCAGATCCGCAGCCACGTCGAAGTGCCCATCCTGCTGGACGATGCCCTGCAGGCTTATGCCGCGGGCCTCGAGAACAAGCGCCCCTCCGCGCGCGGCAACTGGCAGATCCACGCCCAGCGCAGCCCCACCGTGCAGAAGGAATGGTCCGAGCACTGGCCCGAGGCGGCCGATGTCGAGACCGTGCAGACGCTGGAACGGCTCCGCAACGAGTCGCTGCCGCTGGCGGCCGTCACCACCATTCGCCCCACCCCGACCGGCGACCCCAAACGCGACGGGGCCTGGTCCATCCATGGCGGCCTGAAGGGCTTCTGGTTCCATGCCTCGCAAGGCTCGCAGGGTCGCAAGCTGGTCACCGCACCCCTGCCCCTGGCGCCCCAGGAAACCCGCGGCCACGGCTACATCATCCTGGTGCCGGATACGGCCTGGATTGCGCCCCTGCGCGCCTGGGTCGAGTCCACCTGGGTTTCGCGGTGGCTCGAGCACCAGTGCGAACGCAAGGGCGAGAACTGGGTGCTGGCCGACCCCATCGTGAAGTTCATTCCCGTCCCCCGGTCCCTGCTCCGGGTGCTGGGCCACGTGCAGCCCGGCGAAGAGCAGGCCGCGGAGCGGGTGCCGCTGCCGGCGGAATGGGAGCAGCTGATCCGCGAGCTGCCCCAGCGGCCACGGGCCGTCCTGCCGCGCATCGCTGAGCTTCGCCAGGGAGATGCCGCCACCAACGCCATCCGGGCGCGCATCTTCGCGGCGGCCGCAACCGCGATGACCGCCGTCGAGATCGAGCAGGGCCCGCTGCTGAAGCTGGTCAAGGACGACGGTTCGATCCGCTGGAAAGAGTTCATGGCCATCTTGCCGCCTTCGGAACGGGTGCAGGTCACCCTCCATCCGGAGGTCCGCCTCTCGGGCACCTTGCCTCCGCACCTGGCCATCGGAAAGATCAGCCGCGTCCGGGCACCATCGCCTGGGCTCCTGCTGGCTACCGAAAGCGGCTTGAACCTCCATCTGGCCTCGGAACAGCCCCGGCTCCTGGAGATCCTGGCCGACCAGTGCGAAGGCCTGGCCCACCCCACCTGGCATGAGCTGCTCCAGTACCTGACCTTGCCCAGGACCCTGGACCTGCTCGAAGCCACGGCCAGCGACATCCTGCGCTGCCACGGCGAGCAGATGGCCCGGCTCCAGGCTCTCCGGGAATGCCTGTCCGCCTGCTCGGGAGTCTGATCCGCTGCTCCCCGTTTGCAGGCACAGGCCGGGTCCGATAGAATCCCCTTCATCATGAGGGAGCATCCCTGGCACCAGCGCCGTCCGACCGCGCATCATCACCTCTGGTATCGCAACCTGATGGAGCTTCATCAGGTCACGCAGGAATGGGTGAATGAGCTCAAGCTTCCGCGTCCGTCGCACTTCCTGGGACACAAGGCCAGTCCCGAGGTCCGCGAGACGGTGGCGCGGCTGGAAGGCGCCGTCGAAAACCTGCTCCATCCCGACGAGGAAGGCGGCCTGGACCGGCTCCTCGACGACACTTCTCCCGACTCGCTCCTGACGCGCCTCCAGAATTCGGTCGAGACGCTGCAGGGCTGGTCCCTGCGCGGAATCCTGGATCGCACCCCGGATTCCGAGCGCGCCAAGCTGATGGGACAGCTGGAACAGGGCACCTGGAAGCGCGGCCGGGCCTGCGCCAGCGAGCGCTACGGCAGGCTGCCCGCGGCGTCACGCGAGGACCTGCGCACCGTGCTCGCGGCCGCCGAAGGACTGCCGCTGCACCCGGATCGCCTGGGGCCCGCCTTCCTGCTGGAGCGGGCGCTTCGCGATGAGCTGCAGCTCGAGCTGCACCACTGCGCCCACCGCTCCCGCAACCCCGCCCTTCTGGCCGTGGCGGACCCGCTTTGCTCCCTTCAGGATGCCTGGGTGCGCGGCTTCCTCTACGAGCTCAATCCGCGCATCCGGCTCGAAAAAAGCCGCGCACCGGGCGCCGACGGCCGGTGCCGCCATCGCTGGTGGTTGCCCGTCCAGTGAGCCGCGCCCGAAGCTCCGAAGACGCAGGGTCCCGCCATGCGCCGAGCGATCGGGAAAGGCTGCTCCGGCTGCAGGCCCGCATCCACCGGCAGCTCAAGCAGAAGACCGAGCTGGCGTTGGGACGGACCCCGGTGGCCATCGCCCGGTACGAGGAGGAGTTCCGCCGGGACTTCCGCGGGGCGGCGCTGGGACCTCTCGACAAGGACTCGGTCATCGAACGCCTGCGCGCGGCCGACGTGAGCCTCATCGCCGACTTCCACGCCGACCCGCAGTCGTGCCGCACGGCCCTGCGGCTGGTCCGCGATGCCATCCGCCCATCCGAGGACTGGTGGATCGGCATCGAGATGATTCCCAGCGACCAGCAGGCCGCCCTCGATCGTTTCCAGTCGGGCAAGCTGTCGCGGGACGAGTTCCTGGACCTCATCCGTTACGAGGAATCCTGGGGCTTTCCGTTCTCGAACTACGAGCCGCTGCTGCACTGGGCCCGCAACCGGGGAGTCCCGGTGCTGGCCCTGAACCGTCCCGACGCCCTGCCGGGCAAGGCCGACCTGCATGAGCGCGACCGTTGGGCCGCGGGCCTGCTCACGGACCTTTTCCTGGACGCGGGGCACGGAGCTCCGCGGGGCCGCAGGGCCATCGTCCTGTACGGAGAGCTTCACGTGGCGCGATGCCACCTTCCGGCCCGGCTGCACGAGGTCTCCAGGCGCGCGCTGGGACGCGCGCTTCGGTCACTGTCGGTGCACCAGAACAACGAGCGCCTGTGGTGGCGCCTGGCCCGCCAGGGCCTGGAGCAATCCACCCAGGCGCTGGAGCTGCGCCGGGATGCCCTGTGCGTGTTCTCCAGCCCACCCTGGGTCCGGCTCGAATCGCTGCTCCGCTGGACGGAGGGCGAAACGGCGCCTTCCTGGAAAGGCGACGACGACGAGTCCTTCAGTCCCGACGCCCTTTCAAGCATCAGCCAGGATGCCCAGGCCATTTCCGAGTTCCTGAAGGTGACGCCTCCCGGACTCGACAATCTGACCGCGCTGACCCTGGACGGGGCCGAGCAGGTGCTCGAAGCGGCGCGCGCTTCGGACGTGCTCGACTCGCGCGAGCGGCAGCTGGTGCGGAAGCTCGTGGACGCGAATGAACGCTTCTACTTTCCCGCGGGTGGACTGGCCTATCTGGGTACCTCGGCCCGCAGCGCGTCGTCCGAACTGGCCGCCATCCACCTGATGCGGACCCGCACCCGCGAGGCCCGGTTCTGTCCGCCGGGCCGCGACGCGTACCACCAGCTGGTGCTGGAAAACGCGTTCGGCTTCCTGGGAAGCCTTTGCCTCAACCCGCGTCGCAAGTGCGACCTGGCGGAAGATCACGAGCGTCGCCTGGCCGAACTCAGTGCCCGCTCCCGGCTTTCGGCGTTCGAGCGGGCCGAGCTGCGTGCCCGCCGTGGGGCGCTGGGAAAAACCTCCATTCCGGCCCCCGGGCTGGCCCGCTGGCTCGAGACCGCCTACGTGGGAAGGATGCTGGGCAAGCGGCTCCACCAGGCCCTCCTGCAGGAACAGCTGCGCGTCGAGGACGTCTCGCCCCTGTTCCTGGAACCCGTGCCCGGAAAGGGCGCGGGCGCGTGGGGCAAGCGCCACCGCCAGCTGGAGCGGATGGCCCGCTCGGTCCCGGCAGAAGCCTCCAAGACCGAGGTGCTCTAGCCGGCCTTCCGTTTTGCGGCAGGCTTGGGCTCGGTACCGGCCACGGCGAGTTTCCCGGCATTCCAGGCGACCCGCCGGCCCAGGGCACGGGCCAGCTCCAGGTCCACTTCCGTGGGAGCCCGGTCCCCGCGAGGCCCCGACACCGAGGAAACCCCGTACGGAGAGCCTCCGTGAATCTGCTCCATGCCCATCTGCCCCGCCTCCGCATAAGGAAGGCCCTGGATCACGAAACCCAGGTGAAACAGCGGCACCATCATGGACAGGAGTGTCGACTCCTGCCCGCCGTGCTGGGTACTGGTCGAGGTGAAACAGGCCGCCACCTTGCCCACCAGCTCCCCCTTCATCCAGAGCTCGCCGGTCTGATCGATGAAGTTCTTGAGCTGCGCCGACATGTTTCCATAGCGCGTTGGACTGCCGAAACAGACTCCGTCCGCCCAACGCAGGTCGTCCAGCGACGCCAGCGGGATGTCCTTCATCTTTTCCTGGCCGGCCTGCAGGGTCGCCTTGGCCGCGATGACCTCGGGCGGCACCAGTTCAGCCACCTTCCTGAGGCGCACCTCGGCACCCGAGGTCTCTGCCCCGTCGACCACGGCACGCGCCAGCTGGAGAACGTTTCCGGTCATGCTGTGGAAAACGACGAGAATCTTCATGGAAGCCAAAAGGCTTCAAGAGCCATGCCGGATCAGCTCTCGGATTCGGGTCCGCGTTCCTGTTCCAGCCTGCGGTAGATGGTCCGCGGATTGATGCCCAGGAGCTTGGCGGTCATGGTCTTGTCGCCGTCGGTCGCCTGGAGGGTCCTGCGGATGAGCAGCTCTTCCACGTCACGCAGGGGCGTCCCCAGCCGCACCGGAATCACGGGATCTTCGCCAGCACGCCCGCTTCCCGCTTCGAGTCCCGCCAGGTGGTCGGGCAGGTCCTTGAGCTCGATCTGGCCGCCCTCGGCAAAGATGACGGCGCGCTCGATGACATTCGAAAGCTCGCGGATGTTGCCCGGCCAGAAATGGCCGCTCAGCCGTTCCAGGACCTGCGGCGAAATGCGCGCCACTTCCTTGCCGTGCCGCAAGGAGGCCAGCCTCAGGAAATGGAAGACCAGCTCGGGAATGTCGGTGGCGCGCTCGCGGAGCGGCGCCACGCGCACCGGAATCACTTCCAGCCGGAACAACAGGTCCTCGCGGAACAGTCCTTCACGGACCCTCTCGTGCAGGTCGCGATGGGAAGCCGCGATGACCCGGACGTCCACCTTGCGCGAGCCCGAGGCGCCCACGCGGCGGATCTCGCCTTCCTGCAGGGTCCTCAGCAGCTTGGCCTGCAGCACCAGCGGCATGTCGCCGATCTCGTCGAGCAGCAGGGTCCCGCCATGGGCCACCTCGAACAGGCCCGCCTTGGCATGGCCCGCCCCGGTGAAGGCGCCTTTTTCATGGCCGAACAGCTCGCTCTCGATCAGGTTCTCGGGAACCGCGGCACAGTTGATGGCCAGGAAGGGCTTGTGCGCGCGCGGACTGCCGGAATGGATGAGCCGCGCCACCAGCTCCTTGCCGGTACCACTCTCGCCCTGCAGCAGGACCGTGGCCGAAGTGGGCGCCACCTGCGCCAGCGTGCGCCGCAGCTCGCGCATCGAATCGGAGCTGCCAATCATGGCGGGAGCGGAGGCCACCTGGGCGCGGCTGGCCGCCGTCGAAGGCGCCTCTGCCGATGCCTGGGCCGGCAGGGCCCGGACCCGGCGCAAGGCCGACTCCACCGACTGCAGCAGGGTCTGGCGCTTGAAAGGCTTGGTCAGGAAATCCACGGCGCCCATCTTCATGGCCCAGACCGCCTCGTCGATCTGCCCGAAGGCGGTCATCAGGATGACCGGCGTGTCGCGGCCAAGCAGGCTGTAGGCCTTGAGGAACTCGAGTCCCCCCAGGCGCGGCATGCGGACGTCGGTCAGGATCACATCGAAGCCGGGCGCACCTTCGTGCTCCTGGCCGGGAAGGCAGGGGCGGACCTTTTCAAGCGCTTCCTGGCCATCGCGGGCGACAGTGACCTGGTAACGGGCCAGCTCCAGGATCCGTCGCGTCGAATCGAGCGACTGCGGATCGTCGTCGACGAGCAGGATGCGGCCCGGATTCAGGTCAGAGACCGATGCGCTCATTCAGGTTCGATTCCTTTCGAAACGGGGGCGGCAGGGATTCCTGGCTCCGGGCATCCAAGCCCGGAAGGCAAAGCTCGAAGGTCGCGCCCTGGCCCGCGCGGGTGGGGAGACAGAAAATTTCGCCCCCGCAATCATCCACCACCTTCTTGACGAAGGAAAGGCCCAGGCCCGTGCCCGAAGCCTTGGTGGTCAGGAAGGGCGTGAAAAGCTGGCCTCGCAGCGACTCGGCAATTCCCGGTCCGTTGTCCTCGATGCGCAGGAACACGCGGCCGCTCTCCAGCTGGCCGAGCACGAAGCGGATGCTTCCCTGCTGGCGGCCCTCCAGCGCCTGCAGTGAATTCCGCACCAGGTTCCCCAGCGCCTGCTCCAGCAACGCGCGGTCGCCCTCGACCTGCAGCGCATGCGGCGGCCGCGACCAGTCCACGCGGGTGCCCGAGGACTCGAAAGCCGGCGCATAGGTGGCCAGCACGCTCTCCAGGACATCTCCCAGGTCAAAGCGCGAGGCCTTGCCCGGCGAAAGACGCGACAGCTTCAGGTAATTCTCGGTGATCTGCTCCAGGCGATCCACCGACTGGAGGATGGAAGCCAGCGACTGCTTGAGCTCGGGCGAAGCCAGGCCCTGCGCCCGCTCCAGCGCCATCTCGGCCTCGAGCCCGATCGAGTGGAGCGGGTTCCGCACCTCGTGCGCCACCTGGGCCGACATCTGCCCCACGGCGGCCAGCTTCTCGGCATGCCGAAGACGCTGCTCCAGGGCCCGCGATTCGGTGAGGTCCTCGAGGACCAGGATGGCCCCGGTGGTCACGCCTTCCTGCGACCGCAAGGGCATGAGCATCCCGCCCAGCGTCCGCCCGTTCGACACGGAATGCGGTTCAACCCGGATCGTCTCGGCCCCTCCCCGCAGCCGCTCCAGCGCGGCCGCCAGGTCCAGCAGCGCCGCCACGTCCTGGAGGCCCGGCAAGGGCTGGTCCAGCAGCTCTTCCTGGCTCCGGCCCAGCCACTTCACCGCGCCCGGATTGGCCTGGCGGATGCGTCCTTCCAGGTCGGTCACCACGAGCACCGACTCGATGGAGTTCAGGATGTTGTGGTTCAGCTCGCCCATGTCCCGCAGCATGCGGTTCTGGTCCTGAAGACGGGTTTTCTGGGTCTCGACCACCTTTTCGCGTTCCAGCAGGGCGGTGGCCATGCGGTGGAACTCGCGGGCCAGCTGGCTGACCTCGTCGTTGCGGGCCAGCATCAGCTCGGGCAGCAGCGACTTGTCTTCCTTGCGGAACTCCCCGCGACGGGCGATGTCGCGCACCAGACGGGTCAGGTCCTGCAGCGGACGAAGGGCCCGCTCACCCAACCAAAGAAGCAGCAGCGAGAGCGAGATCACCACGCCCAGCACCACCTCGAGTCCGGTGCGGAGCTGGGAAACCCGCGACTCGGCACGACCGAAGGTGGCACGAACGCCTTTTTCCTGTTCCTCGACGGCCCAGTCCAGCGATCGACCCCAGGCCTCATGCGACGACACCCAACGCGGGTGGATGCGGGCCGCCTCTTCCAGATCGTGCTTTTCGAGGGCCTGGAACAGGCGGGCCGACTCCTGCTGAAGCCCTTCCAGGGTTTCGCGGGTGCGGCGATGCCACTCCCGCCAGGAAGCCCGGGCGGGCTCGTCGGCCCAGGGCAGCTCCTGCGCCACGAGCTCGGCGGATTTCTGGATTTCGGAGAGAAGGACGTCCTCGATCCACCGGGGTATCGGGCGAGGCTGCCAGTGCGCGTCCGACCAATGCTGGACTCCCAGCCGGCGCTCGAACTCGCGGCCGTAAAGGATCGCGTCGGAGCGCACCTGGACCAGGATCCGGCCCAGCGGCACGGACACCAGGTTGATGGCGTCCAAGCCCCGGTTCACCTCGGTGATGCGGTAAAGGCTGGCCGCGGAACCGAAAAGGGACAGCAGGGCCAGGGTCCCTACGCCCGCCAGAATCCGGCTTCTGAGAGTCGGGGTCGCATCCATGCTTCCTTCCAGGGTAACAGCTGGAAGGCTTGAGGAACGATGACTCTTTTTTGACGGTGCGTCCGGGCACCGCCCTCTTTCAGGCCTGCGCTTCGGGAAGCTCGATGCGCGGGAACAGCGGATCGCCGCTCACCACCGGCGAGCCCGGCTCGAGGCCGCCCCAGTTCAGGGTGTCCTCGTAGGCCACGGCCTTTTCCCAGCCCACGCGCTTCAGGAGCTCGGCGGCCTTTTGCGGCATCACCGGACTGAGCAGGATGCCCGCGATGCGGAGGGTTTCGAGCGCGGCGTAGAGCGTCTCGCCCGCGGCGGGCAGGTCCTCTTTGGCCTGCTTCCAGGGCGCGCGATCGGCCAGGTACTGGTTGGCCGCGGTCATCAGGTCGATGATGTGCCCCAGCGCCTGCTGCGGTTCCCAGGACAGGACGGCATCACGCACGCGCGAGCCCGTCGCCGCCGCCATCCGGGCGAGGTCCAGGGTGCGGGGATCATCGCCCGGTTGGGGCACCTTGCCGTCGAAGTACTTGCCCACCAGGCTGAGCGACCGCGAAAGAAGGTTGCCCAGATTGTTGGCCAGCTCGGAGTTCACCCGGGTCAGCACCAGCGGTACCGAGAACTGCGCGTCGCTGCCCAGCCGGATGTCGCGTAGCAGGAAGTAGCGGAACGGCTCCACGCCCACCAGGTTCTTCACGTCCAGCGGGCGGACCACCGTGCCCTTGGACTTGGACATCTTCTCGTTGTCGGCCGTCAGCCACCAGCCGTGCGCGAACAGCGTGCGCGGCAACTGCAGCCCCAGCGCCATCAGCATCGTGGGCCAGTACACCGCGTGCGTGGTCAGGATGTCCTTGCCCAGCAGGTGGTAGACGCAGGCCTCATTGCCGTTCCAGAATTTCTCGAACTCCCCGGCTTTTTCCGCCTGGGCGTAACCTACCGCCGTGGCGTAGTTCAGGAGCGCATCGAACCAGACGTAGGTGACGTAGTCGCGGTCGAAGGGAATCTCGATGCCCCACGACAGGCGCGACTTGGGACGTGAAATGCACAGGTCATTGAGCGGCTGCTTGAGGAAACCCAGCACCTCGTTGCGCCGGAAATCCGGCTCGATGAACTCGGGGTTGTCCTGGATGTGGCGGATCAGCCGCTCCTGGTACTTGGACATCCGGAAAAAGTAGTTCTTCTCCGTGATGCGCACCACCTCGGCGCCCGTGGGGGCCTTGCCGCCGACCAGGTCCTTTTCGGTGTAGAAGATCTCGTCGGCCTGGGCGTACCAGCCTTCGTACTCCGAGGCGTAGATTTCGCCCGCATCCCAGAGCTGCTGGAGCGCGGCCTGGACGCCCTGCTTGTGGAAAGCATCGGTGGTGCGGATGAACCGGTCCGGCTCGACTCCCAGCTCCTTCCAGATGTCGCGGAAGTTCTGCGACATCTCGTCGCAGTGCTGCTGGGGGGGAAGCCCGCGCTTTTCGGCGGCGGCCTGGACCTTCTGGCCGTGCTCGTCGACTCCGGTCAGGAACAGCGTCTCTTCGCCAAAAAGCTGGCGGTAGCGCCTCAGCACGTCGGCCACCACCGTGGTGTAGGCGTGCCCGATGTGGGGGTAATCATTGACGTAATAGATCGGAGTCGTGATGTAGAAGGCCACAAAACTTTGTAATCTCAAGCCCTCCACCCTGTCCAGCCGATACGCAAGGGATGGGTGACGAGTCCCGCAATCCACTGCCGCGTCTCTTGCTGGTCCAGGACCCGCGCTTGTCGCGCGAGCGGACCGAGATGCTGATGCGTCAGCTGCAGTCTCTGAGGCGCCTGGCCCAGGTGGAAATCCTGCGCGAGCCGCCCGAAGAAGCCAAGGTCCTGGAGCGACTGGACCGGCAACCCTGCCAGCTGCTGCTGCTGCCTTGGCACCTTCACCTGAGCTGGCACCGGGTCGAGGCCCACTTCGGAATCACCCGCCTCCGGGGTCCCACCTCGGCGGGCTACATCGCCGAACCGCTTTATTCCACCGAGCTGGAGCATGCGTCCGAAGGCTTCAATCGCTCGCTCCTCGTCGACACGCTGAATCTGCGCCAGGGCGAGCTGAGCCACATCTTCCGCTCCGTGCTGCACGATGAGCTGCGCACCGGCATCCGCCCCTGGCTCGAGTCCCGCACCCCGTCGTACTTCGAAGCCTGGTACTCGGGCCACGGTCTGGGCTACCGTCTGGACCAGTGCCTCAAGATCCCCGGCTCGGCCGAATGGGCCGAGGCACGCGGCACTCCCATCCGCCTGGCCATCACCGCCCTGTGGGCGCTGGTCTACGAAGAGGGCCCCGGCAAGAGCGAGCTGATCAACAACGTGCATGCCCGGGTTCCCAAGGCCAGCTTCCAGGTGGCCTGCGACGAAAAGGCCTACGTGCTGCGCCTGGGCTACCGGCAGCGGGGACGCTCGCCGGCCCAGCTGGTGCGCCAGTTCCGCCACGATTCGATGGCACCCAGCCACCCCGCGCAGCTGCTCATCAAGCATGCCGACCTGGTGCGCGTCCAGGTGGTCCCCGAGACCGGCGACACGGAAGTGACCGTGGTGTTTTTTCCGTCGGCAGTGGCCGAAACCCATCCGGACGAGGCGCACTCCATCTGGGTGGCTCCGATCGCTTCCAGCCTGCTGATCGAAAAATTCTACCAGGAGCCCACGGCCGGCGACCCGCTGCTCCTGCCGCTGCCGCTTCCCGCCAATCTGGTACCCGGGCAACCCCCCAGCGCCATGAATGATCGAGCCCAATACGACAAGCGCATCTACGAGGCCGCCATCAAGGTGCGCGACCTGCGCGAAACCCTGGCCCAGCGCGAGGAAGAGATCCGCGAGCTGCGCGCGGGCGGAGTCGGACTGCCCCAGGAATGGACCGAACCCGCCGGGTCGGACGACCTGATCGACGCGTTGCGCGACCGTCTGCAGCAGGACGCCCAGGCCATCGAGGACCTCGAAGCGCAGCTGGCTTCGCTCGAAACCACCGAGCCCGGGTCGCTCCAGGCGGTCCAGCTCAAGCGGCGCCTGGCGGAGCTGCGCCAGCAGGAGCAGGAGCGACTGGCCAAGCTCCAGACCCTCTCGACTCACCGAGCCCCGGGCAAAGCCGCAGCCTGACGCGAAAGCGTCCGCGTCGCTCTTTTGCGCCCGCCCTTGAGTTTCGCGACGCGCAGGCCTAGACCTGTGGAATGGTGGAAGATCGGTGGAGCCAACCCCATTGGCTTTTATGGCTGTGCGCCGCGTTGGCGCT
>CANFHS010000041.1 GCA_947446835.1 Bacteriovoracaceae bacterium | reverse complement strand
TTTCAGGATGGATTGCCGCGCTCGTGGCAACGCTCCTGTGCGCCGAATCCCGCCCGCAGCCCCGTGCGGAGGGGCGTGCGGACGGGAAGGTTCGGACACCGGCCAGCCAGAAGGCTGCGACCTCCCAGGCAATACCAGGCGACTCCGATGACGAGGATGGTCGGGTGGAGGGCCTCGATGAGCCTGGTGAAGGTACCGAGGAGTGCTGAGGTCAGGCCGGAACTGCCGGGTTCAGTTGCAGCGTCGCCACTGCAGCTGGTAGATGATGCCCGCGTTCAGGTCCATCGAGTCCACCGATGAGAGGGCCTGCTCGCGGTAGGCGTTCGTGCTCGTCATCATGCTGGTGTTCGTGCGGAGGTTGACGTCCTTTCCGCAGGGCGACCAGATCACCGTTTCGGCGGTCAGGCGGTTGTTGATCAGGTAGTCCTGGTTCTGCGGGCCCATGAAGGTGCGGGAGTAACGGGGGCCGGTGGCGCCGGCAAAGAAGTACTCCACGTTGAACTGCGAGCGCGCACCGGGGGGCAAGGCGTTGAAGCCGCGGTAATCGATCTGGAAGACCGAGAGCGAGTAGCCCTGGGGCACGTGCACCGGGATGGCGATGTTGCAGCCTTTGCGGTCGACCGTCCGTCCCGTCATTCCGCCGGCCTCGGTGGTGAAGCTGTCAAAGAGGATGGAGAGCGACTTGGAGTCCGGGCTCAGCGTCACCGAGGCCGAACCGGAAGGGCAGCCGGTTCCGCCGTAAGCAGGCTGGCCGACCCAGATGTCATCGGCCATCGCCGCAGGCGAAGTGGACGCCAAGGTGGTGAATGCCATCATCAGGATCTTGCCGAGTTTCATGAGTTTGTCCCTTTCCAGGTCAACGAGTTGAACAACGCGGGCCTGTAGAGCAACCGCGATGCCGGACTCGGCGCAGGGGGTAAAAAAATGGAAACTGAGCGCGGGCGCGCACTTGATGCGGCGCTCCCAAAAAACAGGAAGGGCACGTCGGCACCGATTGGTGCCAAAGTGCCCTCACCTGGACTGGTTCGATTTGGCTCCGGCGGACTTCAGGCGCGTGCGTGGGGCACGCAGCTCAGTTGGTGCACGGAGAGCCGGCAAACAAGGTCACCAGCGTCTGGCGAGCCACGCTGGTCAGGAGCGACATCGGGCAGATCGCGCTGCCGCTGTTGTAGGTGTACATGGCCAGGCCGCCGCCGGCGTTGACCACGCCCACGTAGTCGCCGGTGTTCAGGCGCTCACCCGACCGGAAGATGCTGGTCACACCGCTCAGGCGGACCGAGAAGTTCTGGTTGTGGTGGATCAGGATGGACGAGCCGGTGTTCTCGACCACCAGGCCCGACAGCGGGTTGATCACGGTGGTGCCCTGCACGGCGCTGAAGCCCACGTAACCCGTGAGCGACGTGTAGGCAGCGCCCTGGGTCGCTCCGGAAACGAACGGCAGGATCATGTCCGAGGGCGTGAACGTCGCGCTGGTGTCGACGAGCAGGGCCGTGGGGTCCTTGCCGGTGCCGCAGGCGCTGAGGGCCAAGGCGGTGCAGGTTGCCAGGAAGAAGATGAACGGCTTTTTCATAGACTCGTCCTCACGGAAAGGGCTGCGCCCAGGCTGGTGAAGCGGTTGGTGCTGAAACCCACGGTCAGCGGCATGGAGTACAGGAGGCTCACGTTCGAGCTCAGCGGGACTTCAAAACCTGCGCGGAAGCGCAGCCCGAGGGCGGTCTTGGTGTTGTCGATCGACGAGCTGGTGTTGAAGGTGAGCCAGTTGAACTGGCTGCCCACTTCGGCCGAAACCAGGGGGCGGATGAGGCCCGTGGCCTGGGGACGGGTCTCGAGACCGACAAAGGTGTTGATCTGGACCAGGGTGGCGGTGCTGATATCGGTCACACCGAAGCGCATGTACTGGAGCGAGCCGCGCCAGTTGAACTGGTTGCCCAGGATCGACGTGGGGAGGAGGGCTTCGGCTTCAGCCCCGAGCTTGCCAGTGAAGGTGTTGAACGAGTCGCCCATCAGGCTGGGCAGCACGGCTCCAACGCCGATCCGGACGGGGGCTTCGGTCGTCGCGGATGCGGTGGGCTCGGGAGTCAGGGCCCAGGCCGGTGAGGCCAGGGCGAGTCCGATCAGACCTGCCAGGGAGTACCGAAATTTGGGATTTGCCATGGGCGGTGGTTATCTTTGTTGACACAATTAAGCAAGTATTTTTTACCGCCTTGCGTTACGCAAGGGTGTCCCCTGGGTTGGCTCTGGGTCTCCTTTTTTAACTATTTAAAATAATAGTGAAAAATGTGCTCGATGCCAAAAGTCGGTATCAGGAAGTGAGTATCAGGAAGTCAGGTCCAGGAATTCAGTGCCAGGAATGGGAGGGCAGGTTTTGGAGGTTCTCTTCACTGGCGAAGACAGGCTCAAGCTTCCGGACCAGCAGGCTCAGCGAGTCGCCTTCGCGCTGCACGGTGCCGGTGACGACCAGGAACGAGTGATTCTGGAGGAGCGGCTCGTGCGCCTCGTGGACGCTCTTCCAGAGGATCAGGTCCACGAAGCCGGCCTCGTCCTCGAGCGTGGCAAAGGTGGTACCCTTGGCCGTGGGAGGGCGTTGCCTCACGATGACCAGCCCCGCGAAACGCACCTCCGCACCGTTGGGCCGGGTGCGCACTTCGGCCGAGCTCAGCTTGGGAAGTCGCGGCAGTGAGCTTCGCAGCAGGGGCATGGGATGCCCACGGGTCGACAGTCCGAAGATGCGGTAGTCGGCAAACAGGTCCACGTCTTCCCGGAAACGGACTTCGGGCTCGGAGGCGCGCAGCAGGGCCGGCCCGGTGTCGGGCGTGGAGTCCAGCGCCGAGAACAGCGAGAGCTGGCCCGTGGGCTCCGGCCGGGTCGAGAGGTCAAACGCCAGGCACTCCCACAGGGCCTGGCGGGGTTCCACGCCGAAGCACGTGAACGCGTTGCCCAGCGCCAGCTGGAACAGCAGCTCGCGGCCCAGGCGGGAGCGCACCAGGAAGTCGTGCAGCGAGCGGAACGGAGCGCGCTCCCGCTCCTCCACCAGCGCGCGGACCTGCGCCGGGCCCAGGCCGCGCACAATGCGCCAGCCCAGCTGCAGCGCGCGCGCGTCCCGGGGCACCTCGGTGTGCGGATCGGGCACGAGCTGGCAGTCCCAGGCGGAATGGTTGGGGTGGACGGGCAACACGCGCACCCCGTGGCGGCGCGCGTCCTCGACCAGCGTCGAGTTGGAGTAGAAGCCCAGGGGCTGGGAGTTGATCAGCGCGCAGGTGAACTCGGCCGGGTGATGGCACTTGAGCCAGCTGGACGCGTAGGCCAGGAGCGCGAACGAGGCGGCGTGCGATTCCGGAAACCCGTACTCCGCGAACCCCTGGATCTGCGTAAAGATGAGGTCCACGAATTTTTCGGGCAAGCCGTTGCGAAGCAGCCCTTCGCGAAGCTTCATCCCCATTTCCTCGATTGAGCCCGTGGAGCGCCACGCGCCGATGGCCCTGCGCAGCTGGTCGGCTTCGCCCGGCGTGAAGTCCGCCAGCACGATGGCCATCTTCATGACCTGCTCCTGGAACAGCGGAACGCCGAGCGTGCGCGCCAGGATGGGATCCAGGCGGGGGTCGGGAATGTCGACCGGCTCCAGGCCCTGCCTGCGCTTCAGGTAGGGGTGCACCATCTTGCCCACGATGGGGCCCGGTCGCACCAGCGCCACCTCGATGACCAGGTCGTAGAAGGTGCGGGGCTTGAGGCGCCCCAGCATGTTCATCTGCGCGCGCGATTCGATCTGGAAGACGCCCACGGTGTCGGCCTTCTGGATCATGGCGTAGGTGGCCGGGTCCTCGGCAGGGATCGCGGCCAGGTCCTTCATCCCGATCTGGTCGAGCGACTTCCGGATGGCCGTCAGCATGCCCAGCGCCAGGATGTCGACCTTGAGCAGGCCCAGCGCATCCAGGTCGTTCTTGTCCCACTGGATGATGGTCCGTCCTTCCATGCGCGCGGGTTCGACCGGAACGATCTCGACGATGGGGTCGGCCGAAAGCGTGAAGCCTCCCGAGTGGATGGACAGGTGCCGGGGGAAGCCCCTCAGGTCCTCGGTCAGCCTGTCGGCCAGCCAGTTCTTGGTTTCGGCAGCGCCTGGGTCCAGTCCGAGCGCGCGGTTCACGTCACGGATGGCGGACCTGGTGCGGTAGGTGATCACGGCAGAAACCATGGCCGCGCGATCCCTTCCGTAGCGTTCGTAGATGTGCTGGATGACTTCTTCGCGGCGCTCGTGCTCGAAGTCCACGTCGATGTCGGGCGGCTCGCCGCGTTCCGCCGAAAGAAACCGTTCGAAGAGCAGGTTCATCCGCACCGGGTCCACCGCGGTGATGCCCAGGCAGTAGCAGATGGCCGAGTTGGCGGCCGACCCCCGGCCCTGGCACAGGATGCCGCGGCTGCGGGCGAAATCCACGATTTCCCAGATCGTCAGGAAGTAGTCCGCGAACTGCAGCTCCTTCACCAGCTGGAACTCGTGCTGGAGCTGGCGCTCGACCGCCTCGGGGACTCCGTCCGGGTACCGCGTGCGGCAGCCTTCGCGCACCAGGTGCTCCATCCAGCTCTGGGCCGTGTGTCCCCCGGGAATCCACTCGGACGGGTAGCGGTAGCGCAGCTCGGCCGGCGAAAAGGTGCAGCTTTCGGCCACCTCGACGGTCCTGGCCAGGGCTTCGGGAAGATCCGGAAAAAGGGCCGCCATCTCGAGGGCGCTCTTGAGGTGGCGTTCTCCGTTGGAGAAGAGCCTGCGGCCCGCGCCCGCCAGGGACGTGTTCAGGCGCGTGGCGGTGAGCACGTCCTGGAGCATGCGGCGCGAGGGCTCGTGGTAGTAGGCGTCGTTCGTGGCGAGGATCGGGACACCGAAGCGCTTCTGCAGCTCGATCGCGCTCCGGGTGCGCGCCTCGTCCTGCCCGTCCAGGTGTCGGCGCAGCGGCAGATAAAGCCGATCCCCGAAGAGATCGCGAAGCGCGCCCCAGTCGTGGGGCGCCAGCCTGGGCAGTCGCATGAGGGCGGCTTCCTTGCGCAAAGAAGGCGCCTCCTCGCGCGGCAGCGCCACCAGACCGCGTGACCCCGGAAGTTCGCCCAGCATCGACACGAACTGGCTCCAGGGCAGGAAAGCCTCGCCTTTGGGCGCGTCGCGGTGGCTTTCGGTCAGGAGCCGGCACAGCACCCCGTAAGCCGCGCGGTCGCGCGCCAGAAGCGCGATCGGGGGATGCTCCTTCAGGGTCAGCGTGGCCCCCGTGATGAAGTGCAGGTGCGGCAAACTCCTGGCGGCCACGTAGGCCTTGGGGATGCCGTACACGCCGTCACGATCGGTGATGGCCAGCGCCCGCAGGCCCATGGCGGCTGCCTGCTGGATGAGCTCCTCGGGGTGCGAGGCGCCTTCCAGGAACGAGTAATGCGTGCGGCACAGGAGTTCGGCGTAGGCCATGGTGGAGCGGGCTCAGCTCAATCGAAGTAGCCGTGCAGGTAGAGCTGCCGTTGGAGGGGCATGAGGCTTCCCTCCGGAGAAAGCGGAGACGCCGGAGTCGGCGCAACGTCTCCTGGACCTGAGCGACCCGTCTGGGCGAAGACCCAGAGCTCCTCGCCCGACTCTGTCCGGACCTGGTAATAATCGCGTTGAAAAGCGGTGTTCGGATCCCACCACTCGCCCGACAGGCGCTCAGGTCCGTGGATTTCACGGATCTGCCACTCGCAGGCGGTGCGGTTGTCCTGCACCAGCTTCAGCTGGCGCTGGTGAAGCTGCACGGGAACGGGGCGCTTGAGCACCCGGGCGGGGCGCCGCACGGGTGCCACCGGAGCGGCGGCCTGCGGCGTGGCAGCGGAATCCTGGATCGCAGGAGACCGGATCGCGTGAGGGGCGTCGGGTGCGGCTTTGCGAAGCACCGCGCGCCAGGCGCGTTCCGGCAGGTGGCGATCCTGCGGTTCGGCCACGAAGGCGCCGGGAGCGCCGAGCTTCTGGCACAGCCTTCCGGTGAGCGCGTCCCAGGCTTCAGCCTCGAGCTCGGCGCGGTGAAAAAAATCCCGCTGCGCCCCGTGGCCCGGAGCCGTCTCCAGGATCTCGATCTGGAGCCGGACGGCCGGGCGCACCAGTGGCTGGCGCTGCAGTTCGGCTGAGAGTTTTTCGCGAATCAGGGGGAGGATGCCGCTGGCGCTGCCCTGGGGCACAGGCAGGCCGAAGTTCCAGGCGCGTTGCAACGGGCGTCCGGAGCTGGACTTCTGGTCCAGCTCGAGCGTCAGCGAAAGTCGCGCGGCCCGCGCGGCCCGTCCGCGCAGGCGCGCGCCCAGTCGGTCCAGCAAGGCGTGCGCCGCCTGCAGGATGCTCTCCAGGTCCGAGACGCCATCCAGGGTGTCGGGCTGGCACAGTGGCGCACGTTCCAGCGTGCGGTCGGGCGCCTGGAACAGCGGCCAGGTCGAAGGCACTCCGACCCGGGCGCGCAGGACGGCGTCGGCTCCGGATTTTCCGAAGCGCGACAGGAGCGTGCGCTGGGGGAGCGCAAAGAGCTGCGCGAAATCCAGGATGCCCAGCTGCTGCAGCAGCGCCAGGGTGCGGCCCAGGGTGCGATCGGATTCTTCGTCGCGCTCAAATGGGTTCAGGAAGCAGTCCAGCGCCTGGACGGGGAGCTCCTCGCGTGACAGCTTCTGGCCGAAGCGCGCGCGGGCCAGCGCCAGCCCGGCCTCTTCGCCCCAGGCCAGGACCGGATCGGTGCCGAAGCGGCGGCAGAGCGCGCGAATGCGCAGCAGGACCTGGGCGGGCTCACCCTGGTAGTCCAGGAAGAGGGCCTCGTCCTCGCGCAGGGCGATCTTGGGAGTGAAGCGGAATGAGGCTTCCGCCAGCTCCGCGAGGCGGATGCGGTTGCGGAAAAGCAGGCACAGCGTGATTCGGTTCTTCGATTCGTCCTTCTTCATGACGATTCTCCGGCAGGGTTCGGATTCCGTTCGGGGATTTGAGGATTCGGCAGCGGGGCAATCGGGTTCCGGGATCGCGCTCGACGACCAGCTGAAGCTGGAAGGGCCAGTTGCCTTCCAGGCGTGGGGACTCGGACAAGAGGATCAGGCTCGTTCGCGATTTTTCGGCAAAAAGCTGGAGGCGTCTCAGGTCAATCTCGCTCGCGATAGGTGCCTTCAGGACGACCACGCCAAAGAGCTGGCTGGAGAGGATCTGCAGGGTGGTCCAGACGGCTTCCTTGCCGGCTTGCGAGAAGAGCACCTGATCCAGGGAAATTCCGGCCTGGGGGAAGGCGCACGGGTAAACCGTGAATTCGTCTTCCACCCAGGCCGCGCGGAGGGGGGGAGCCTCCGCGAGGAACTTCAGCACCAGCTCGGTTTTTCCGGAGCCCGCAGGGCCGCTGATCTCGGTCAGCGCGCCCCGCGGGACTCCGCACTCGGGCAGCGCCGAGAAAGGGATCGGCTCGGGGACCTGGGGGGGAGCCAGATGGGTCCCGAGCAGTTCCCGAAGCCGGGACAGTTTTTGGGTCAAAGGCAAGGCAGCAGACATGAGACGAGAGTCTCCCTCCGTGTCGACGGTCTGGATCCGGCCCGAAGGCCTGGATGAACTGCAAAATTCAGGGGGTTGGCTTCAGAGCTGGCGGATCAGGCCGGTGACGACGCCTTCGACGCGGAAGTCGGGGTCGACCAGGGATTCCACCACGATCGGCTCGTAGTTCGGGTTGGCGGCGCGGAGTTCCACGCGTTCCCCTTTGCGGTAGTAGCGCTTCACGGTGGCTTCGTTGCGGATCAGGGCAACGACCGTTTGCCCGTTGGTGACCTGGCGCCGCTTGTTCACGACCACGAAGTCTCCGTCCAGGATTCCATCGCCGATCATCGAGTCGCCAACGACTTTGAGCACGAAGCACTCTCCTTGTGGGGGGACCATCGAGCGCGGCACTTCCATGACCGCGCCTTCCTCCACCGCCTCGATCGGGCGACCCGCAGCCACCCGACCCAGCAGGGGGAGTGTGGCCGCGGGCAACGCTTCAGCCTGTGGTTGTTGCGGAGGGATGATTTTCAGGCTCCGTTTGGCGTTGTGCTCCTTCTGGAGCAGTCCCGAGCGCTCCAGGCGAACCAGGTAGTTCTGCACGGTTCCCAGGGACTTGAACCCGAAGTGCCGGGCGATTTCCTGCTGGGAGGGGGCGTAGCCGTTCTGGGCACCGAACTGGAGGATGAAGTCCAGGATGTCCTTTTGCTTGGGAGTCAGTTTGAAGTCGGGAGCCATGAAACGAGAATATGCGTAGGTTTTGCGTAAGTCGAGCGCTTTTTGGAAAGGAGCCGAAAATGGCTCCAAAAGAGGCGAGCACAACCTGGATTGTAAAATTTACCGCACTGCGTTACACCGGCTGCGTGAAAGTTTTTCCCACCCGGCTCCCCACCTGGATGGTTCTCTTCATCGCGTTGCCCTCCTTGGCTCTGGCCCGGGAGGAAGCCTCCGACTTCTTGCCGCCGCCAGTTCGCCGCGTGCTTGAGCGGAATCCCCTGCGAGGGGGTCCCAACTGCTTCGGAGTCACCTTGGCCGCGCACGGCCTGGCCCAGGGCGTGACCCATGTCACGGGCGCGGAGTTCAAGCTCCTGCTGGAATCGCCCGCACTGGGCTGCAAGTCCGTGCAAGCTGGCGAGCCCTTGAAGACCGGCGATATCGGCGTGATCCGCACCTCCGACACGGTGGCCGTGCCAAGCGGCATCGGGCATGCGTTCACCTGGTACTCGGATCAGCAGGTGCTTTCCAAGGCAAGCGCGGACCCGGACGACGCGACTTTCGTGGAGCCGCTCGTGTCCCAGTACGATCGTTTCTTCATTCCGGAGGAGTGCCGGAAGTTCCCGCTGCCTGCCGAACGCGGCGCGCAGTGCCCGGTTCGCATCGAGGCCTGGCGCTGCGAAGGCTGGGCGGAAAACTGGAAGACGCTGTGGAGCCGCGCACCCCTCGGGTGGTCCCTGCTGCGTTCGCAGGTGGGGCTCCAGGAGGCCGCGCTCGAGGCCTGGTTCTATGACCGGAGCGAATCGCTGCCGGAACCGAAGCTGCCGGTTGCGACGTGGACGGACCAGATCCATGATCTGCATCGCGATTCACCGGAGCCTCTGCTCGAGCAGCTGCTCAGGCTCCGGATCGAAGGCTGGAGAAAGGTCCTGGAGTAAAGCGACATGCGCCTGCGGAATCTGCTTCATCGAGTCGGCATCGGATGGGTCCTGTTCCTGGTCATGGGCGCGGGGAGCGCCTGGGCGAAGGTGGAAATCTCCTGTACCGAGGACCTGAGGGCTGCGTGTGGCGGTGCCGGGGTGGCCGCTTGTTTTCGCTGGGAGGAGAACCGCATCTGGATCCAGTGCACGGGACCCATCCGCGAGGGGCTGACCTGTGATCAGCTCCCGAAAAAAATCCCGCCGGCGATCCAGGTGATTCGCGCCCGTTGCGTGCTCAAGCACGAGTGCGAGCACGCCGAAAATTTCGAGCTGGGTTTCCGGGGCACGGACTGCATGGATGAGTACTCGGCCTATCGCCAGACCGAAAAATGTTTCCGCGAGTCTTTCCATGAATTCTGTCCGGGCCAGCTTCCTTCCGGCCAGTGCGACGAGATCCGTGAGGAGCTCGACTTTGCCAGGCAGGCCCAGGACGCGCTCCGTTGCCTGCACCAGGGCGGCTCGGCCTCGCAGTGCGAGCGGAGCTGCGACCGGAAGCACCTCCAGAACTGCCGGCGGGTCCTGCGCCAGTATGCCGGTTGCGCCAAACAGGCTTCCTGAAGGGGGAAATCGCGATGAGAGCGCTCAAGGCTGGATTGCTGTTCGGGCTGGTGGTCTGCCACACCCGGGATCCTCGCTTCCGCGCGGATTACCACCTGCGTGCCGAGTTCAATCTGGGTCAGGACGCGGTTCCCGAGCAGGTTTCGGTGGTCCGGAAGAAGTCCCAACGTCCTGAAGTGTCCACGCGGGCAGGGGTCCCTGCGGCGTTTGCACCGGGAGATCTGCTCGAAAAGACCCATGTCCGTTACGAGCTCGCGCCGGGCGCCCCCGGCGCCGGTCCCAACCTCTACTACCTGGACCTTCCATCAGGGCTCGATCCGGTTGCTCCCCGGTTTTCGGCTTACTTCGACGTGCAGTTTGCAAAGGGGGATCACGGCGGATGGAGAATGAAGCTTTCCTGCGAACGCCAGAGATCCTTCATCGATTTTCCAGGTGAATCCAGGTGACACGTGTCATCCCCCAAGGTATCCACGCGACCGCCGGTTGAGGGGGCAACATCTGTGAACCGTCGAACACCGACCCGACGATCTTCGAAAAAGGCCGTGAGCTTCCTGGTGGCTTTCGCGGCGGCGTTCCTGCTGGCCCAGCCCGTTCGCGCCGACGATTCCTGGACAGTGGAGGCGACCCGCAAGGCGAAGCCGACGCCAGTGCATGCCATCGACACGATGGCGTGGATGGACCGCTTCGGCATCGCCACGGGCTGGAACAAGGACAACCTGGCCTACTTCCGCCTGGGCGGCTTCAGGAACCTTCGCACCGAGACCTCCATCAACCGCGAGCTGCGGGACCTGGTGGATCAGGACGGCACACGCGTCATGCTGATTGCTCCCAACTTGCCCGTGCAGCTGGGTGAGGCGGCGCGCCCGATGTTCCAGCAGTGGAAGAGCGATGTGCGCTCCTGGCTCCTCGCGCCCGCCACGAAGTTCGACAAGAAGGACCCCCGACGCCTGGTCGACCTGATCGACGCGGTCGAAGGCCTGAACGAACGCGACCGGGTCACCTGCAAAGGCATGATCACGGGCCAGTGGCCCTGCGCGGGCTGGCAGGGCAATTTCATCGATTCGGCGGTTTACCTCCACGAGGTGGTGCAGCAGGTGGACCCCACGCTTCCCATCGTGGGCCCAAGCCTGGTGACTCCCCGGGGTGGGGAGTCCGTCCGGAACACGTTCCGCACTCGCTGGTACCTGAACCGCGATCTCAAGCTCTCGAATCTTTCGGCTTACGTCACCTCGGGAAACTTCCACTCCTACGGGGGTCTTTCGGCGCTGCGGGAAAACTGGAGCAAGAACGCCTCGCCCATCTATCCGGGACGTCCGCAGCAGGTCTCGGAGTGGGGCATCTACAGCATCGATGCCGCTCGCCCATCCGGGGCCGCCTGGGCCAATCTGATCCTGGATGTGATCCGGTTTGCCGAAACCCACGGTCTGGACCGCATCTACCTGTATGGGCTGATCGAAAAGAGACTGAGCCCGGTCGATGCCCTGATCTGGCGCCATTCCGATGGAGGGCTGGAGCCCACGGGCGCCTTCTGGACCCTGGCCAACCTGAACCGGCAGTTCCGCTACGCTCGCGACAAGGACCCGGGCGAGCGGGACTGGCTTTCCTATTCGGTGACGAGGGGCAATTACAAGAGCGCCCTTTACCAGGCCGGCCAGGGCGGGGACTTCCAGATCCTGCTCTGGGGCGACTCGAAAGACGCGCCCGAAATCACCCTGGACCGCGAAGGCTTCGTGGTCAGCTCCACCCGCCTCGAGGAGTCAGACGCCCGGACGGAACGGATCCTGCCCGAACGCGATGGCAAGCTGCTGCGTTACCAGGTGCCCCTGAGCCCCAGCCGCTACCCGATCCTCGTGACGGTGCAGCCCATGGAACAGGCCGGGCTGGCACTGAAACCATGGTAAGGTCCGGCCATGCGCTTCCTGGTGGTCGAGGACCAGAAGAAGATGGCCGGCTTCCTGAAGAAGGGACTGGCCGAGGCCGGTTACACGGTCGATGAGGCCGACACGGGCGAGGCCGCCGAACGCCTTGCGGCCGAAAACCCCTACGATCTGATCATCCTGGATGTGATGCTGCCGGACCAGAATGGCCTGACGACGGCACGCCACCTGAGACGCGACGGCTACACCGGGCCCATCCTGATGCTGACCGCCTTGTCGGGCACCAAGGACAAGGTGCAGGGACTGGACGCCGGGGCCGACGACTACCTGACCAAGCCTTTTGCCTTCGAGGAGCTGCTGGCCCGGGCCCGTGCCCTGCTGAGGCGTTCGGTCGCTTCCGCGCAGGCGCAGCAGGAGGAGGCCCGCTACCTGCGGTTCGCCGACCTGGAGATGGACCTGCTGACGCGCAAGGTGACCCGATCGGACAAGACGCTGAGCCTGACGGCCAAGGAGTTCTCGCTGCTGGAGTTCTTTCTCCGCAATCCGGGGCGGCCGCTGTCGCGGACCGTGATCGGTGAGCACGTCTGGGACGCCCACTTCGATACCGAGTCCAACGTCATCGACGTTTACATCAACCTGCTCCGCAAGAAGGTGGATGTGCCCTTCCCCGAACGCCTCATCCACACGGTCATCGGCGTGGGCTACGCGCTCAAGAAGGCCGACTCGTGATCCGCGCCCTCAGCCTGCGCCAGATCTTCGCGACCCGGTCCATCCGGTTCCGGCTGGCTTCCATCTTCGTCGCCATTTTCGGCACCACGCTGGTGCTCTTCTCGGTGCTGCTTTTCCAGGCCTTTTCACGTTCTTCCCAGGCGGATTTCGATGCCGCGCTGTTCAACCACGCGGTCGACGTGTCGCGCGCGGTGGACATCGACTTCTTCGGCGACCTGTCGGTGCAGATGGACCAGATGGCCACTGGATCCAAGATCTTCCCGTTCTCGCTCGGGCGATCGTTCGTGCAGATCCGGGGCCCCGAAGGGACCGTGCTGGGAAAATCCAGGAACCTGGGCTCGGCCGAGCTGCCGTTCAGTGGCCAGGATGCCCGCGAGCTCGGCGCGCGGGGCGCGGTGTTCAGGACCCTGGGCTCGGGCTCGGTTCCCCTCGGCCGCGACGCGCAGGCCTCCTCCTACCGGATGATCGATTACCTGGTGGCCCGCCCCCAGCTTCCGCGCCTGGTGCTCCAGATCGCGGTTCCGACGACGCTGATCGACCGTGAACGGGGAGGACTGCTGACGTTCCTGTTCATCAACATTCCGCTGACGCTGGTCGTGGCCATGCTGGGCGGCATCTACCTGTCGCGTCGGGCGCTGGCTCCCGTGAGCGCCATCATGGAGAAGGCCGCCCGCATCGGAGCCAGTGACCTCTCGGAGCGGCTTCCCGTGCCTCCCGTCGAGGACGAGCTGCAGGGACTTGCTGTTTCCCTCAATGGGCTGCTGGACCGCCTCCAGAAGAGCTTCGAGGGCCAGGAGCGCTTCATCGCGGACGCCTCCCATCAGCTCAGGACGCCGCTTTCCATCCTGCGTGGCGAGATCGACCTGATGCGCTCGCGCGATCGCAGTCCCGAGGAGGTGCGTGAGTTCCTGGTGTCCTCGTCGCAGGAAATCGACCACCTGTCCAAGCTGGTCGCCGACCTGCTGGTGCTGGCCCGCGTGGACTCGGGCCAGGGTGCGCTCGAGATCCACGAGCTCAGGCTCGACGAGATCCTCATGGAGGTGGTGGCCCGCCTGGAGTCGACAGCGTCCGCCCGGAAGGTGAGGCTGCGCTTCAACATCGCTCCGGGTGCCTCTTCGTTCGAGGTGAAGGGCGATCCCGATCTGGTCCGCAGCCTTCTTCACAATCTGGTGGAGAACGCCATCAAGTACTCGCCCCAGGAAGGCGAGGTCCACGTGGAGCTGTCGGAGGAGGAGCGCCAGTGCCTGGTGCAGGTGCAGGACCAGGGTCCGGGGATTCCCCCCGGGGATCTGGAGCGCATCTTTGACCGGTTCTTCCGTCTGGAGAGCACGCGCGACAAGGCGTCCGGTGCGGGCCTGGGCCTGGCCATCGCGCGACGGATCGCCGAAGCCCATCACGCGACGCTGGAGGCCGCCAACGCTCCCTTCGGCGGAGCGGTGTTCCGCCTCCGGATGAACAAACTTTAAT
>CANFHS010000040.1 GCA_947446835.1 Bacteriovoracaceae bacterium | reverse complement strand
CTTCCTCTGGGGGGTCGGCAACTCGGCCTTCCAGGTCGAGGGCTCGCCGCGCGACTCCGACTGGCTGGCCTGGACCCGGCAACCGGGCAGGATCAAGGACGGAACCCGTGCCGACGTGGCCACCGACTTCTGGCACCGTTACGACGAGGATTTCGCCCTGGCCCAGGGCATCGGCCTGAACGCGTTCCGCATCTCCATCGCCTGGGAACGGGTGGAACCCTCGGAAGGAAACTACGACCTGGACGCGCTGGAACATTATGAGCGGATGCTCGTGGCCATGCGCGCTCGCGGACTTGAACCCGTGGTGACGCTGAATCACACCGTGCTGCCGCTTTGGCTGGCGCAAAAAGGTGGGCTCCTGGCCCCGAATTACGTCGAGCGATTCGCCCAGCTGGCGCAGGTCGTGATCAAGGCCCTGGCGGCGCCTCCAGCCTCCGTGCGCTGGTGGCTCACCTTGAACGAGCCCGAAGTCCAGGTGCTCCAGTCCTACACGGCTGGCCTCTGGCCGCCCGGCAAGAAGGACTTCAAGGCAGCCGATTCGGCCATGCGGAACCTGGCCCGTGCCCACCTGGCAGCCGTCCGCAAGATCCGCGCCCTGGGGTTTCCGGATCTCCGGATCGGGATTGCCAAGAACTGGCAGGTTCTCCAGCCCAAACGCAACGGCCACGCCTTTGACCGCTGGGCCACCTCCGCGGCCAACCAGCAGTACAACTTCCGTTTCCTCGACGAGGTCAAGCGGGCCCCCGACCCGGGCCTGGACTTCATCGGCATCAACTACTACTCCCGCAACTTGATCCGCGCCGTGCTCCTGCCCCCGTTCATGGACCGCACCTGGGGGCCCGGACCCAAGACCGACCTGGGCTGGGAAATCTATCCGGAGGGCCTCTCCGAGGCGCTCCGGACGGCCTGGAGGCGCTGGAAGCTTCCGATCCTGGTCACCGAAAACGGACTGGCCGATTCGGAGGACGCGCTCCGCGTGGAATTCCTGGATCGCCACCTGGAGCAGCTGGACCAGGCCAGGAAAGCCGGCGTGCCGGTCCTGGGTTACCTGCACTGGTCCTTGACCGACAACTTCGAGTGGGCCGAGGGACTTGGCTCGCGGTTCGGGCTCGTTGCCATCGATTATTCGACCGCAGCCAGGACGCCTCGCCCTTCCTACTTCCATTATGGAGAGCAGGTTCGCCGCCGGAAAGACGGGCGACCATAACCCGGCCTTTCCAAAGGACGCCGGAACAGGGATACTTTTTCAATGTACGGATTGGTCAATCAGGCAATGAAGGATCTGGTCACCTCGAAATTCGGCTCCGACAAGTGGTCGGAGATCTGCCAGAAGGCCGGGCACCCGCCCGACGACTTCGAAGCGATGACCAGCTACCCGGACACCCTGACCTACTCCCTCGTGGGCGCGGCCTCACAGATCCTGGGCGCTTCCGCTTCGGATCTGCTGAGGGCGTTTGGTGACTACTGGGTCACCTTCACCGCGCACGAAGGGTATGGCGAAATTATGGACATGTTCGGAAAGGACTTCCGGAGCTGCCTGAAGAACCTGAACGGCATGCACGGCCACATGGGCGCGATGATGCCCCAGCTCCTGCCTCCCCGTTTCCAGGTGGTCGAAACCTCCGCAAGCCAGCTCACCGTCCACTACTTCTCCACCCGCCAGGGACTGGCTCCCATGGTGATCGGGCTCCTGGAAGGCCTGGCCCGGAAGTATGGCGACACGATCACGATCCAGCACCACCCCAAGGACTCGCGTTCCGACCACGACGAGTTCGAGGTCCAGTTCCAGGGCTGAATGGAAATCACCTTTCACGATACGGCCCTGGATTCGCTTCTGCCGTTTTCCTTCGTCACCGACCACGAAGGAAGGGTGCTCTTCTTTGGCCACTCCCTTCTGAAGCTTTTTCCAGGGCTCGAGCTGGGAGCCCCGTACCACAGCCAGTTCACCCGCACCCGCCCCGACCTGGGGAACCTGGGCTCCGCACCGGCCGCCCTGATGGGAGAGCTCCTCATCCTGGCCCGCCTCAAGGAGGTGCCGTCAGGAAGCCTCGAGGTCCGCCTTCGGGGCCAGGTCTCTCGCCTCAAGCAGGCCGAGGAGTCCTACCTTTTTGCCCTTTCTCCGGCGGTTTCGGACCTCAAGCAGATTCCCCAGTGGGGCCTCGAGTTCAGCGACTTCCCGCTGGGTGACCCGATCTTCGACTTCCTGATGCTGATCCAGGGCCAACGCAATGCCCACGCCAAGACCGAGGCCGCCCGCGCGCGCCTGGCCTGGGAAAACCGCGTGGCCAACCTCCTGCATCACATCGCTGTCACCTCCAACGAGCTGACGGACGCATCCCAGGCCTTCCAGTTGACCATCGACGCCGTTTGCCGCGAGCTGGGCTGGGACGTGGGTCACGTTTATCAGCGCATCGCAGATGGGCAGGCCACCCTGGCTCCGACCGGGCTCTGGCATGGAGCGGACCTGGAAAAGTACCGCCCCTTCCGCGAGCTGACCGCCCGGACGAGGTTCCGCGAGGGCGAAGGCATGCCAGGGCGCGTGCTGCAATCCAGGAAGCCGATCTGGGTGGATGACGTGCGGAAGGACCCCAGCTTCCCGCGCCGGGTGGCGCTGGAAGCGCTCCCTTCGTGCTGCGGCGTGGGTGTGCCCGTGCTCGTCCAGGGCGAAGTGGTGGCCGTCCTGGAGTTCTTCACCGAAAGGCCCCCGGAGGGTCGCAATTACCTTTCCGCGTTTTTCGAGATCCTGGGAGTGACTGTGGGTGCCGTGGTCGCCCGTCAGCGCGCGCTGGACCGGGAAAAGGAACAGCTGGCCATCCTGGCCCAGGCGTCCAAGATGTCCTCGTTGGGAGAACTTTCGGCGGGCGTCGCCCACGAGATCAACAATCCCCTGACCGCCATTTCCCTGGGCGCCCAGCAGCTCGAAAAGATGATCTCGGATCCTTCGATTTCACAGGAAATGGTGAAGTCGGCGGTGGCCCGCCTCCACCGCTCGGTGGACCGCATCAGCAAGATCGTCTCGGGCCTGAAGATGTTCTCGCGCGAAGCCAGCGGGGATCCATTCCTGGAGACTCCCGTCCATCGGATCCTCGAGGAAACGCTGGCCTTCTGCAAGGCGCGGTTCGAAAATGCCGGGATCTCGCTCCGCTACGAACCCGTGAAAGAGGACTGCAAGGTCGAGTGCCGACCGTCGCAGATTTCGCAGGTGCTGCTGAACCTGCTCGGAAATGCCCACGACGCGGTCGAATCCTCCCCCGGTCCCTGGATCCGCATCGATGCCGTGGATCTGGGCGCGTCGGTCGAGATCCGGGTCACCGACTCGGGCCCGGGGCTTGCCCCGGCCCTGGCCGAAAAAATCATGCGCCCGTTCTTCACCACCAAGCCGGTAGGCAAAGGCACGGGACTTGGCCTGAGCATTTCGACCAACATCCTGACCGAGCACCATGGAAAGCTTACCTACGACGCTTCGTGCCCGAACACGCGTTTCGTGGTGAGCCTGCCCAAGATCCACCCGACCCGCTGACCGCTTCCCACGGACCCCGCTACCAGGCGGGCGGGTCGGAGGCAGGAAAAGACTCCCACGAGGCCTGATCCACGGAATCCCGGGCGGTCTCGCCCTCGGCGCCGAACTTGCGGTCCAGCCTGAAGGTCAGAGGCACAACCCGCGCACCCTGATCCAGAGGCAGATGCACCGAAAAGACCGTGCCTTCGTCCAGGTTGCTGCGGACCTCGACCTGCCCCCCGTGGGCTTCGACCATTCCCCGCACCAGGCTCAGGCCGATTCCCCATCCGGGTACGAGCGTCTGGAGGGAGCTCTTTTCTGACCTGAAGAACGGCTGAAAAAGTCGCGAAACGTCCTCAGGCGCCAGGGGATTGCCGTGGTTGACCACCTCCAGCAGGGCCTCACGGCCCACGCCACGGAACCGGATCACGATCTCGGCGCGGGGATCCCCGTGGTTGATGGCGTTGCTGACCAGGTTCTCCAGCACCCTCCGGAGACCATCGGGGTTCCAGTAACCCACAAGCGGAGGTTCCCCCTCCAACCGGATCCGGTCCCCCGCCAGGGCCTGGAATTCCTGCGCGACGGTTTGTGCGATCGCAGCCAGATCACACTCCTCGCGCCTCAGCGGCAACCTGGCTCCGGCCCGGATGCTCTGGACATCCAGGAGGTCGCGCACCATGCGCTCGGTGCGGTCCAGGTTGCGGATGATGCGATCCAGGCCTTGCCGGCTCAGCATCGCTCCATCGCGCCTGCTCATCAGCTCGGCTGCCGCGCGCGCGGCGGTGATGGGCAGGCGCAGGTCGTGCGTGAGCTTGGACACGAAGTTTTCCCGGATCTTGGCCTCTTCCTGCAGCAGTCGCCGCTCCTCGACCGCCGAGTGGAACGTGTCGATCAGGTCCAGGAAGAGCCCAAGACGCTGGCCCCACTGCTCGGCCAAGGAAAGTCCGAGCGAGTCGAAGCTGAAGACGCCCTTCGGCCAGTGGGTGACCAGGGCTCCGGCGCAGGCCCCACGCGAGCGGAACCTCAGGCCCAGCACCACCCCGTCTCCGGAAGGCCGATCCAGCACCAGATCCATCTCGCCATAGGTCAGCATTTCCGCCCGTTCCAGGGCACCCGGAAACCCATCCGATCCGGACTCGCGCGAAAACCACAGGGTGCGGTTGCGGAAGATGGTGAGCCGCACGTGCTGCGCCTCGCTCCAGCTGCGCCACGAGGTCAGGAACCGGTCGACCGCCTCCTCGGCACGCTCCCAGCTCCCCGAAGACGAGCGTTCCAGAAGCTCGATGTACTCCCGTTCCAACGCCTCCTGGCGGGCTTTGAGCTCGATGAGCCGGTGCTGGGCTGCGTCCTTGACCTGCTCGACCAGCTCGATGACCCGGTCGCGCCGTGCCTGGCCCAGCGGACCATCGCCCTCCAGCACCTGGAACACCGCCTGCCTGAGGGCGCGAGCCTCGCCCCGGAGCCTCTCGAAGGAAGGCTCTCCGCGCTGCTTCGAAGAAGCAGCACCGGGCTCCACTGGATGGAACAGCTCACCCAACCAGTCGCGAAGCGCCAGGACCTGGGCGCCGCCCAGCTGGGGGTCGCGTCTGACCAGGCCTTCCCAGACCTCCTCGATCCGGGCCTCGTTGTCCTGGAGCGACTCCATGGGCTTCATCGTCCCACAGAGGTGCAATGGCCGTTCCCTGGCACCACAGCTCAGGCAGCGCTGACTCCGGAACGCGATCCTTCGGCCTCATGCAAGACGCGCCTCAGCCAGCGCTGCGCCTCGCGCGAGGCCAGCTCGAAGGCCCAGGCCTCGGTCCCGAGCAGGCTGCTCGACCCCGCCACGATCTCAAGCCGCGCGTTCTTCAGGAGGGGCGCCGACCAGCGGTTGGACCGGAGCGTCTGCTCGGGTTCGGACGGCGAAATCAGCAGGACCGGATTCCGCAAGGTGCGAAGCGCATCCCAGGCCAGGTCAGGCTGACTGTCCCAGAGCACCACGGCTGCCACGCGTGACGGCAACTCGGCCGCCACCCGGAGCGCGGCGGGACCGGCAGCGCCGTAGCCCACAAGGGCAACGGGCAAGGCTGACAGGTCCGGACGCGACTCCAGCCAGCGCATCACCCGCCGCAGCCGCTCCGATAGAAGAGCCACATCGGTGTTCCAGGAGCGGACACAGGACTCGCCCTCCGTCAGCAGATCCGCCAGGATCTCGGTGAACCCGAAGCGGGCCAGGCGCCTCACGAATCCGATCGTATCGTCCCTCGACCGGGCGCTCCCGCTGGCGTGGGCATGGAGCACCACGGCCTGGGCTGCAGGAACTTCCAGGACCAGCGAAGGGATGCGGATGCCCTGGTCTTCCACCCAGACAGCCTGGGGGGATGCGGCAGGTGGATTCATTGGACACTCCCCATTTCCGGTTCTCCCAGCGATCCCGACAGCATCTCCTCGAGAACCATCACCCGGGATGCGGCATCCAGAGCCGTGGCACGGGCCTCCAGCCGATCCGACTCGCTGCAGTTCACGCAACCCGCCTCCAGGCCCAGTCCGTAGATCATCTCGACCGAGTAAGCACCCCACGGATGCGAATCGCAGGCTGGCAGGCCCGCCAGCGGATGACCTGACGGACAGTCCGCGTGCGAGTGGGTGCAGCGCGGATCCTCGGGATTTTGCCCACGCCGCAGCCGGGCGTGATCCTCCGCTGAAAGCTGCGTCGAGCAGTCCGAATGGCGGCCCTCATGGACCAGGGTGGCCGATCTCATCACCGCTCCCGACCGGGAATCCGAGTACCCCGATCCAAGCTCCACCAGGCCCACGCGGGGCGACTTCATCTCCAGTGCGCGATCCCCGAGATGGAAAACAACCGGGTGCGTGTCGATGCTCTTCGAGTAGATCCAGAGCGCCGCGCCCAGGTTGTTGGCCATGACCGAGTAGCCGGCTCTTCCGAACTGGAGCCGCTCCTCGAGCTCGGAATCCGAGAGCGCAGGCACGAACGAGCGCACCCGCAGGGAAAGATAGTCCACGACCGAACTTCCCTTCTCGGCACCGCCAAAGACCTTTCCGAAGAGGTCCGCCTCACGCCCCGCCGGAAACTGAAAGCGCCTGGACTCCATGAACTGGTAGTCCGACCGCAGGCGGGCCTCATCGCCGGGCGAAATTCCCGGATCGAAAAGCAACGCCCGCCCACGCGGGTCACTCCAGGAACGCGCGGGCCCTCCGCCGTGCGCCGATTCGGGCGAAACGGACGCACCACAGCCCTGGCAAAGCGCCAGCGCGACGAGCCAGGGCCCAGCCGTCCAGAAAATGTCCCGCATCCTCCGCCCCAGCAAGCAAGGTCGGTTCCAAGTTCCGGCGCGTTTTCTGCAACTCAGGATGTCATGCCCTTCTTCAAAGATCGCCTTTCTGCGGGTCGCCGCTTGGCCGGTGAACTGAGCGGCCTCAAGGAGGAAAGTCCCTGGGTACTCGGAATGCCGCCGGGCGGAATGCCTGTCGCCGCCGGACTGGCCCAGGCCCTGGGAGCCGAACTGGGGGTTCTGGTGGTCCGGCCCATCGAGACTCCCGATACGCCGCCCCTTGAGGTCGGTGCCGCCACCGAAGACGGCTTTTCATGGGTCGATCACGGGGATCTGGACAATCTGGGACTGAGCGCCGAGCGGATCCACCCGCGGATCACCCAGGCGGTCCATGAGGTCGAGGAAGTGGTCCGGAAATTCCGCGGAGGAGCCGCCCTGAAGGGGCTTCACGGCAGGGTGGTGGTCCTGGTTGACGACGGGCTTGTCACGGGAACCAAGGCCATCGTCGGCGCGCGCTACCTGAGGTCCCAGGGAGTCGACCAGATCATCCTGGCCATGCCGGTTGCGCCACTCTCGCAGATCAGGGCCATCTCGTCCCACTTTGACCGGGTGGTGGTCCTGGAGCGCACCGAAAAGGTCCACCCCATGGCAGCCCTGTATGAGGAGAGCGAAACGCCCGACGACGCCAAGATCCACGAGCTCCTGGATGCATCAGCCGGGAAACCGGCGCCATCGGTCGCTGAGTCGCGGGAAGTTCGCATGATGATCGGAGCCGCCACACTGGAAGGCTCCCTCACGATTCCAGAGGATCCGCGCGGGCTCGTGCTTTTCGCCCACGGCAGCGGCAGCAGCCGTCTGAGCCCCAGGAATCGCGCCGTCGCGGCGCACCTGGTGAAGCAGGGCATGGGCACCCTGCTGTTCGACCTGCTGACTCCCGAGGAAGCCCATTCCCGGGATCTCGTCTTCGACATTCCCCTGCTGGCGCGCCGACTGGAGCGGGCCACGCGCTGGATCCAGGACGAGGGCTCATCGCTTCTGCCACGCTCCGACCTGCCCATCGGGTTCTTCGGCGCGAGCACAGGGGCGGCGGCGGCGCTCCTGGCTGCGGCCGAACTTGGCTCATCCGTGGCAGCCGTGGTGTCTCGCGGAGGAAGGCCGGATCTGGCCGAGGAGCGTCTGGCCGAAGTCCATTGCCCTGTCCTTCTCGTGGTCGGGGGCGCGGATACCGAGGTCCTGGCGCTCAATCAGCAGGTGCTGGCCAGGCTCCAGGCCTCGCGCCTGGAGGTGATCCCGGGTGCCACGCACCTGTTCGAGGAAGCCGGTGCCCTGGAGCAGGTGGCCGAGCTGGCGGCCGGATTTTTTTTGCGCTCTTTCCGGAGGGCCGCGCACCGCGCGGCCTGACCCGGCGCCTCCTCCCTCGCTCAGGTCTTGCAGGCTTGAGCGACATGACGGCAAAAAAAACCGAAAAGCCCGCCTCGCGCTCTGGGCAGCCTTGGAGAGGTTCCTTCAATCGGCCCATGAAGGTGGATCCGGAATCCTACGATCCCCTGACCGCCGCCCGGATGACCGACCATAATGTGAAAGGCGTGGACCCGGAAGAAGAAGAGCCGTCCTCTCCAAAACCCCTCCTTCCTCCCGAGAATAAAGAATGAGACCGGAATCAGCACCCCACCGCATCCTGGTTGCCGAGGACCTGGTCCCGGGCACGCGACGTTCCCGGGCAGTCCGCGCCACCTCGGCCAGCCTGGCCCAGGCTCTGGGCTCGGAAATCGACCTGGCCCACGTCGACACCCGGTTGGCGGAACACCCCGCGCGTTTGGAAGCCCTGGCTCGGAGCCTGAAGCCCCGGGCTCGCGCGCTCTTCCGCGCGGATCTGCCGGCGGCAGGCTTGCTGGCACTGGCGCGCTCCGGCCGCCCCCGCTACGAGCTGCTGGTGCTGGGAACCCAGGGACGCAAGGGGGTCTCTCGGCTTCTCCTGGGGAGCGTCGCCGAGGACGTGATTCGCCAGAGCCCGGTGCCGGTGCTGATCGTCGGACCTGGCTGCCGCCCCAGGAACTTCCGCATCCACCGGGGAGGCACCCTGCTTTTTGCCACCGATCTGGGCCCGGCCAGCCGCCCCGCGCGGAAAGCGGCCATGCGCCTGGCCCTCCAGCTTCACGCGCGGGTGGAAATCCTGCACTGCCTTTACGAAGGGCTCCACCCGTTGCTCCAGACCGCGTTTGCCGCGCCTTCGGCGGGCCGCGAGCTGATGGGGCTTTACAATGACCTGAGCCGAAGCGCCCTTGCGGCCATGGAACGCGAGGTTGGACTCTTTGAGCGCGCGGGAATTTCCTGCTCCTCGGTGACCGACACCCGGGCCCTGGTGGCCTCCACAGCCGTGCTTCGCGAGGTCAACGCGCGATCCCCATCCCTGGTGGTCCTGGGGACCCATTCCCGCGGACTGATCCAAGGCGCGGTTCTGGGGCGGACCGTCCGCGACGTGATCCTGCAGAGCCCGGTCCCGGTGGTGGTGATCGGATCGCCCTCCGCGGGCGTCACTGGCCGCGATCGAGGTACACCGAATCCAGGTCGGCATTGAACCCCAAAAGCTCGCCGTAGCGGCCCCACTGGATCAAGGTATCGAGCACCTGCTCGGCAGGCTCGTTGGGCAGCCACTCCCTCACGCTCTCCAGGCACTCCACGCGGGGCAGTGAACCTTCCTCGGTATGCTCGAGGCGCTTCTTGAGCAGCTGCACCAGCTGAAGGAGGCTCAGCTGCTCCTGGATGATCTTTTTTCTGCCGTTCACGTCCGAGCCGATGAAGCGCTTGCCCAGGTCCGTGAGGACGATGGCATTGCGGGGCGTATCCACCAGGTCCAGGAGCTCGGCCGCCTTGGCCATGAGCAGCACCTGCACGGATTCCTTGTGCAGCGTATGGGCCAGCGCGAACGCGTCGGCCCGGCCCCCTTGGCCTGCCACACGCTCCAGCAGACCGATGGTCTCGTTGAGGTTCACCGCCGGCAGCGGGTCGATGGCCTGCGCCTGCAGCGCCGGCGGAATCCAGTCCGGGGTATCCGGAATGACCGACTGGGTGATCACATCATGGATGTTCTCGACCAGCTCGCGGAAGGTGCCGCTCTTTTCATCGCGCGGATAGGGAAGGTCGTTGCGGATTGCCAGACGGATCTGGCCCGGGTTCGTGCCCATGACCAGGATTTTTCCGCCCAGCGATACCGCCTCGATGATGTTGTGGGTCACGATCACCACGCTCTTGACCGGAGTCTGGTGCGAAATCCAGAGGTTCAACACCTCCCGGCGCAGTGCCTCGGCCGTCAGCACATCGAGCGCGCTGAAGGGCTCATCCAGGCAAAGGATGGGTCGCTCCATGACCAGGGCGCGGGCGATGCCCACCCGCTGCTTCATGCCGCCCGAAAGCTCGCGCGGGTAGGCTTCCTCGAAGCCCTCCAGGCCCACCAAGTCCACGGCGCGCTTCACCCGGTCCTGGACTTCCTTCTCGGGCAGATGGAGAGGCTCAAGGCCCAGCGCCACGTTCCCGGCCACGTTCAGCCAGGGCAGGAGTGCGAAGTTCTGGAAAACGAGTGCCACATCGGGGTTCGGGCCCTCGAGCGGCTCGCCGCGCCGCCGGACCTTTCCCAGGGTGGGCTCGATCAGGCCGGACAGGATGCGAAGGCAGGTCGACTTGCCAGAGCCCGATGGCCCCAGCAACGCCAGGACTTCGCCAGGCTGAAGGCTCAAGCTCACGTCCTTGAGCACCTGGATCTTCTGCCCGGAGCTGAGCATGAACGACTGGTCAATCCCCTGGAGTTCGACGAGCGGCGTTTCCCCGGTGGCCATCGCCTTCAGTCCCTCACCTTTCAAAACGGAAACGAGTCTCGGCCAGCTGGTAAGCCCGGCTCCAGAACCCGCGGTTGATGCCCACCACGACCACCACCATGGCGATCAGGCAGGCCGTCAGCTGGTTGAAATTGCCCGCCGCCGTGGCCTGGCTGATCATCGACCCCAGGCCGCGGGTCTGCAGGGTTTCACCCCGATACAGCACGTACTCGGCAACGATACTGGCATTCCAGGCTCCTCCGGCGGCCGTCACCCAGCCCGTGACGAGCGAGGGGAACACCGAAGGAATGTAGAGCTGGGTCCAGCGGCGCCGGCCGCCGACCCCGATCAGCCGGAATGAATCGCGCAGATCCTGGGAAATGCCCGTTGCTCCTGCCAGCACGTTGAACAGCACGTACCATTGCACTCCCAGCATCATCAGCAGTCCCGAGCTGACCGACAGCTCCAGATGAAGGGTCTGGAAAAGGGCCAAAGCCAAGGGGTAGAGCATGGGTGCCGGAAACGAGGCGCCGAGCTGCACCACAGGCTGCAGCCACCGGGTGAGGCGCGGCGAGAGCCCGATCGCGATCCCGGCCGGCACCGCCCAGAGCGTGGAAAGCACCAGGGCGCCCGCCACCCGGAAACCCGTGAACAAGGTGCACACGAAGATCTCGCGCCACTCCACCCAGCGCACCACCGACACCAGCGCGGCCACACGGATCACGACCCAGGCACTGCCCGCGCCAATCAGGCCGAAAAGCAGGCGCCGCTCCAGGGACCGAGCGGCCGAGGAGCGCCAGGCCTTGGCTGCCCGCCGGCCCGCGCTCTTCAGGCTCACGCGCCGGACGCGCCCCAGGCGTCTGGCCTGGATGGCCTGCGCCCGTTCGGGCGTCCGGCGCAGGCGGCTCCACGCCAGGGTTCCGCGATGGATCAGGTCAGCCAAGGCGCGCATCGCCGAGGAATCGCGCAGCAGCAGCGACATGAACGGGATGGACTGGAAGCTCTCGGGCTGCTCCGTCAGCCGGAAGCGCGTGGTCCAGGCCACCACCGGACGCCAGACCACGAAATCCATGAGCAGGATCACGGCAACCATGGTCAGGATACCAAGCAGGACCGCGCGTCCATCTCCCCGTTCGATGGCCGTGGCCATGTACGACCCCAGGCCCGGAAGCCGGAAACTCCGCGAACCGAGCGTGAAGGACTCGCAGACGGTCAGGAAGAACCACCCTCCCGCCATCGACATCAGGCTGTTCCAGGCCAACCCGGTGGCCGCGCAGGGCAGTTCGATGCGGAAAAGTTTTCGGAGCGGGCTCATGCCCACATTTGCGCTCATCTCGTGCAGCTGGGTAGGCACGGCCTTGAGCGAGGAGATGAAACTGAAGGTCATGTTCCAGACCTGGCCCGTGAAGATCATCAGCACGCAGGCCGATTCGATGCCCACGTTCGAATGCGGAAAAACCGCAACCAGACCCAGCACGAGACCAGGCAGGAATCCCAGGACCGGAATGGACTGCCCGATGTCCAGGACAGGCACGATGATCTGCTCGGCCAACCGGTTCTTGGCGGCCAGGTAGCCGAACACCAGCGTGAACGAAAGCGACAGGAAGTAGGCCAGAAGCGCCCGATAGAGCGAATAGATCGCATACAAGGGCAAGGCCGCCGCGTCGGTGCGGATCGGCAGGTCAGGCTGGAAGTCCCCCTGCCATCGCCGCGCCGTCTCGAAGATGCCGAAGATGACCAGGCCCACCAGGAAGGTGATCAGCACGTTCGCTTCGCGCGAGCGGTGCTTCTGGGCCAGATGATGGGCTGACGAATCCATGGACGCCCAGGATAGCACGTCCGTTCCGGGTGTCTTTGCCCCGATCAGGGAAACAGCAGCTTTTCGGCTTCCTCGGGCGAAAGACGCCCTTCCGCCACGGCCCTGAACACGGTCAGGCGCGCCTCGCGGAGGCTCATGTCGACAGGCTCACCCGAGGCCGTCTCCACGGCAGCCGGCTCCACCGCAACCGGTGCCACGCTGGGCGCCACCTGGCCACCCATCAGGCGCAGCACCTTTTCACGGAAACCCGCAGGCAGGCTCTTCTCGAACTCTTCCATCTCCCTCTGGACGTTGAAGCCCGCCATGGAGTTGTGCATGAGGGTCTGCATCTTCATCAGCTGCTGGGGCGGCAGCTGGCGCACCAGTTCGGTCAGCTCGGCCAGGAGTTTCGGGTCCAACTTGCTTGGGTCCAGATTGAACATGCGGGCAATCTCTTCCAGCTCGGGGCTCTTGTCCAGCCCACCCGGATGTGGGGTATGCTCGACGGGTCATGAAAATCCGCATTTTCCTCATGCTGCTGCTCTTGCCCTGGACTCAAGCCTGCTCAAGACCCGCCGCGAGCACGAAGACCGCGTTGCTGCTGGGCGGCTCGGGCGAAGCCCAGGCCGAAAATTTCCTGATCGAGGACCTGCGTGGCGTCCAAAGGCGCCTTCGCGCCCGCGGATGGACGGTCCAGACGGTGGCGGGAATGCGCGACGGCATCCTGCCCGGCTCGCGCCGCGCCACGCAGGCCAACCTGTCGGCCACCGTGACCCGCACCCTGGAATCCGCCCAGCCGGGCGAGCGCGTGCTGCTCATCGTCCATGACCATGGACGTGAGCAGGAATCCGCCTGGGGGCAGCGCAGCCACAGCATCGTCACCGAGGACCGCGACGCTTCGGGCAACGAGCCGGGCTTTGACCTCGACTCGATCGAGCCCGGAATGATCAAGGCCAAGGCCCGGGGAGTGCACATCGCCCTGGCGGACCTGAGCTGCTACTCGGGCTCGACCCAGACGCTTCGGGGCCCCGATTGCACGGTCACCTTGGCGGCCGCCCATTACGTCAGCTTGTGCTCAGGGCGCCCGGAAGAGCGGCTCTTCAATTCCCGTTTTCTGGAGCTGCCACCCCCTCCGCAGCCCGTGACCCTGGAGGCCCAGTTCCTGGGCGCCCGGAACGCCGACCACGGCTCCACCAACCTTCCCCAGATTTCCTCGCTCTCCACCCCGGCAGCCGTCCACTGGGACGAGTTCCTCCAGAAAATCGACCCGCTCGACACCTTCGAGGACTTGCGCGAGCTGCGCCCGGGATACCCGCGCTTCCAGCCCGAAAAAATCCTGGCCGAAATCCGCGCCCTGCTCCCGCCGGGATCCCCGCTGGCGGCGGGTCTTGAGTCCAGGCTGCGCCGGGTGCTCCAGCTCCGGGCGGAACTCGAGGCCCAGATGCCGGCCCTGGCGCGCGACTACTCGGAG
>CANFHS010000039.1 GCA_947446835.1 Bacteriovoracaceae bacterium | reverse complement strand
GGTGGACCTGTTCAAGATCGGCCTGAGCTCGACGCGGCTCAAGATCCGCCTCCAGAACCTGACCATCGAAGCGGACGCCGTGGTGCGGAACCAGATCCCCCTGGGCCTGGCAGACCCGTCCAAGGCAGGAACCAAGATCGGCTTCGAGTTCACCCGGATCTCGGACAAGGACAGGGACACCCTGACCTCGTTCGTGGCCATGCGACTCAGCCAGCTGGCCCAGTGATCCGGACCGGGCGCCCAAGCGCCGGCTGGGAAATCAGCTCGACTTGACGCTGTTGTAGCGAAGCTTCGAGGATTCGAGCTTCTGGCCGCCGGTGCTCGTGGGGGCCGCGTTGTACTCCGGCGACGGAAGCAGCGAGGCTTTGGGGCCAGGGCGCTTGGCTTCCAGGGCCTGGGCTTCGGACCAGGACAGGACACCGGGCTTTTCGTAGCCGAAGTGGCGGGAATTCAAACCCCACTCGACACCGCAACCGGTGAGCGAAAGACCCACGAGACCCAGGACGACGATCGGCATGAAGCGCATGATTCCCGCTTTCTACCATCAGGTCGGCCCGAGGGGAAGCGGGCCGTTCATCCAGGCGTTCGTGGACCTTCCCGGGAGGCCATGGTAAGGGCCCCACACCTCATGGCATTTTTCCAAGTCCGCTTCCAACCGTCCGAGAAAACCTTCGAGATCGACTCGGCCGCCCGACCCGAGGGCGGGATCGGCGAGCCGGGCAGCCTTCTGGACGTGGCCCTGGGCCTGGGCATCGACATTGATCACGCCTGTGGCGGTGTGGGCGCCTGCTCGACCTGCCATGTGATCGTCAAGGAAGGCCTGGACTCCTGCAACCCGAGCTCCGAAAAGGAAGACGATCAGCTCGAAAAGGCCCCAGGCCTGACTCCCCAGTCCCGCCTGGCCTGCCAGTGCATCCCGAACGGCACCTGCAACCTCGTGGTCCAGGTCCCCGACTGGAACCGCAACCTGGTCCGCGAAGGCCACTGAAAGGCGCCCAAGCCCCATGAGCCTGCTCCGGGGAATCCGGATCGTGCTGGTCGAGCCCGAGGTCCCCGGCAACCTGGGAGCCTGCGCGCGCCTGTGCGAGAACTTCGGGGTCGAGGACTGGTTCCTGGTGCGTCCCCGGTGCTCACCCCAGGACGAAGAGGCCCGCAAACTGGCCGTCGATTCGGCCCGCACGCGGCTGGAATCGGTCCGCACCGTCGAGTCGCTGGAAGAAGCCGTGGCCGACTGCCAGGAGGTCATCGGCTTCACCCGGAGGCAGCGGGGGCGCACCTCGGTGTCCTTCGAGTGGCGCAACCTTCCGGACGTCAGTCCGGTGGATACCGGACGAAGAACCGCGCTGGTGTTCGGCAGCGAGCGCACTGGGCTGGAGAGCCATGAGCTGGCGCTCTGCTCGCGGCGCTGCGAGCTGCCCACCGATCCGGGGCTGCCGTCGCTGAACCTGAGCCACGCCGTGGCCTGCGCGCTGATCGCGCTGGCGGACGCGCGCTCCACCCCCCCGGGTACCGAACCGGGCACCGACCCCGAAGAGGCGCCGGCGCCCCGCGCGGAGGTGGAACACCTGTTCGGCCACTGGCGCGAGCTCCTCGTGGCCTGCGGACTGACCCAGGCCGGGAACCCGGAAAGGCTGCTGGGGCTTTTCAGGGCGATGCTTTCGCGAAGCGGGATCCGCTCCAACGAGATCCGCGCGCTTCGCGCCGTCTTTGCGCGGGCGCTGTCACGCATGATGCCGGAGTAGGGTCAGCGCGACGCTTCGACCAGATCCAGAAGCCCGCGGACGCTGGCGGGGGCCTGGGCTTCGATCTGCCCGACCCGGTCCTGGAGGTCCGCGTCGCCTCGCCCCAGGTCGCGCGCCACCGAGAGACACAGCGCACGCAGCGAAGGCACGCCAGTTTCCTCGCGCACGCACTCGTCGAGCTCCGAAAGAAACGCCCTGTCGCCCCCGAGCCGGGTGACGGATTCCTGACGCCGGCGGGCCAGGTCCCGAGCGAAGGCCGAGACCAGCGGCGCGGCCCCATGCGGAGAACGCGCCACCTCGGCCCGGTAATCGTCCAGGCGCGGCACCTGGAGCGGCGCCGGCTCGGCGGCGCCAGGGGCTTCCGGACGGCGAGGCGGCGCAGGGCGGCGGACTGGGCGGGCAACCTGCGGCGGGGTACTCACGGGGATCTTTTCAGGCAGCGCCTGAGGCGCCGGAGCCTCGCGCCCGGGGGCAAGCCAGAGCCCCAGCAGGCCGACCGACAGGCCCAGTCCCCAAAGCAGCAGAACGGATCCGGCACGCGGCCTTTTCGTCGACACCCACACGCTTTATCCGGCTGCTTTCGGCAAAGCAGCGCGCACCGGGCCAGGCCCAAAAAGCAGCCGGCTGGACCCTCCAGCGCGGCCCTCACAATTTTTTAGCAATTTTTCAAACACTTGTTTGGACTACCGCTCTAACCATCTGGAACTAGGCATTTTTTTGCCCTCTCGGCAGGCTTGGCGACCCCTATTGATTATGAGACACTTGGAGCCAAGCGAGGGAATGCGACATGGAATCACAACTGGTGGGATTGGTCTTGGGAGCAGTCGTGGGCGCATGCGCCCTGGGGTTCATCGGAGCTCCGCTTTGGGCGTGGACGGTGCTGGTTGCGGGCGTGATGTTCGGCGCAGGCGCAACGACCGGGGCATGGGCGGTGTTCGGCGTCCTGGCGCTGATCTTCAACCTCAAGCCGATCCGGGCCGCGCTGGTCAGCTCGCTCGTGCTCAAGGGCATGAAGGCGCTGAAGCTCATTCCCGAAATTTCCGAAACCGAACGCACGGCACTGAAAGCCGGTGACGTGTGGGTGGAAGGCGAGCTTTTCTCGGGCAAACCGGATTTCAAGCGCCTGGTCACCGAGGCCTATCCCAAGCTCAAGGCCGAAGAGCGGGCCTTCCTGGACGGACCGGTTGAACAGCTCTGCGCCATGACCAATGACTGGCAGGCGTGGCAGGACAAGGACCTTCCCGAGGATGTCTGGAACTTCATCAAGAAGGAACGCTTCCTGGGCATGATCATTCCCAAGGAGTACGGCGGTCTGGGTTTCTCGGCCCACGCCCACAGCGAAGTGCTGGCCAAGATCAACACGCGCTCCATCCCGGTCTGCATCAGCGTGATGGTGCCCAACTCGCTGGGACCCGCCGAGCTGCTCATGCACTACGGCACCGAAGAGCAGAAGAACCACTGGCTGCCGCGCCTGGCGCGGGGCGAGGAAGTCCCCTGCTTCGGCCTGACCGAGCCGGGTGCGGGTTCAGACGCCGGTTCGATCGTGTCCAAAGGCGTCGTGTTCAAGGGCGCGGACGGCAAGCTGCAGATCCGGCTGAACTGGAACAAGCGCTGGATCACGCTGGCCTCCGCATCGACGGTCATCGGCCTGGCCTTCCGCCTCGAGGACCCGGACAACCTGCTCGGCAAGGGCAAGGACCTGGGCATCACCTGCGGCCTGATTCCGCGCAGCACCCCGGGCGTCAAGGCCGACCGTCGCCATGACCCGCTCGGCGTGCCGTTCTTCAACTGCCCCACCCAGGGACACGACGTGGTCGTGCCGATCGATGCCATCATCGGCGGCGCCGCCATGGCGGGCCAGGGCTGGCGCATGCTCATGGAATCGCTGGCCGCCGGCCGCGGCATCTCGCTCCCGGCCCAGGCCACGGGCGGTGCCAAGTTCATTGCCCGCGTGACCTCGGCCCATGCGGCCGTGCGCAAGCAGTTCGGAGTCTCGATCGGCAAGTTCGAGGGCATCATGGAGCCGCTGGCCCGCATCGGCGGCCTGACCTACCTGCTCGAAGCCGCCCGCCTCTACACCCTGGGCGCCATCGACAACGGCAAGAAGCCGCCGGTGGTGACCGCCATCGCCAAGTACAACTTCACCGAACTTGGCCGGAAGATGATCAACGACGGCATGGACATCCAGGGGGGCCAAGGCATCTCCAAGGGTCCGAACAACCTGCTGGCCCACGGCTACATCGCCACGCCGATCGGCATCACGGTCGAAGGGGCGAACATCCTGACCCGCACGCTGATCGTGTTCGGCCAGGGGGCGCTCCGGGCGCATCCTTACGCCTTCAAGGAAGTGGATGCGGTGGAGCACAACGACCTGAAGGCCTTTGACCTGGCCTTCTGGGGACACATCGGCCACGTGGTCCGCAACGCGTTCCGCGCGGTGCTGCTCAGCCTGACCCGCGGTGCCCTGGCCACGTCGCCGGTGTCGGGCCCCACGGCCAAGTACTGGCGCAAGCTGGCCTGGTGCTCGGCCTCGTTCGCCATCCTGTCGGACATTGCCATGGGCTCGATGGGCGGCAAGCTGAAGTTCAGCGAGAAGATCACGGGTCGCTTTGCCGACATCCTGTCGGGCATGTACCTGGTGACCGCCGTTCTGCGGCGCTTCGAGGCCGACGGTCGCCGCAAGGAAGACCTGCCGTTCGTGAAGTACGCGCTGACCTGGCAGTTCCACCAGATCACGCTGGCCTTTGACGGCATCTTCCGCAACATCCCGGTTCCGGGGCTGCACTGGTTCTTCGCCGGTCCCGTGTACTGGTGGTCCAAGATCAACATCTTCACGCACATGCCCAGCGACCATCTGGGCGGCCGCGTGGCCGAGCTGATGATGACTCCGGGCCAGCAGCGCGAGCGTCTCTTTGACAGCGTGTTCATGTCGAAGGCCAAGGACGACCGCTTCCGCCAGCTCGAGGAAGCCTTCCAGCTCAGCATCCAGAGCGAGTCCGTCGGCATCCGCGTCCGCAAGGCCGTGAAGGCCAAGCAGTTGCAGAAGAAGCCCATGCCCGAGCTGCTGCGCGATGCCGTCACGAAAGGCGTGATCACGCAGGCCGAGTTCGATTCCATCGAAGCGGCGGAAAATGCCCGTCAACGCGTCATCCAGGTGGACGACTTCCCGGCCCAGGCTCCTGGCTCGGTGAGCCGGACGCACTCGACGGGTGCGGAGCATGCCGCGCCCATCGGGAACAAGAAGAAGGATGCCGAAGCTTCGGCCTGATCCCAGTCCTGAAAATTGAAGCACCGCTTCAAATCCGAGGCCCGGTTTCCCGAAAGGGGGACCGGGCCTTTTGATTGACAAAGCCGCCTGCTGCCAACACGATGTCGGGCTCATCGAGGAGGAATCCCTTCCATGCACCCGGCTTCGCGCTTCTGGCTCTTCCTGTCCCTGACGGCCATCTGTTCCTCCGCCAACGCGGCGGTTTCGCCGCAGGCCTTGACCAAGCTGGGACCTTCCCTCCGCGGATTCCTGGACGACCCCACGGCGCAGGTTCCGATCCTGGTCCTGATGCAGCAGCGCGCTGATCTTGCGGGAGCCGATTCGCTGACCACGAAGGAGGCCAAGGGCCGCTTCGTGTACGATGCGCTCCGGCAGACCGCCTCGCGCTCGCAGGCCTCGCTGCTCGACTTCCTGGCCAAGCGCCAGGTTCCCGCCCGCAGCCTCTTCATCATCAACGCCGTGGTGATTCCGCAGGCCAGCCCCCAGCTCATCGACGACATCGCGCGGCGCCCGGACATCGGAAAGATCATCCGCAACCCTTCACTCAAGCTGCAGATGCCCGAATTCGGAATCCTGACCCGACCGGAGACTGGCACCGAGAAGCCTGAAGGCCCCAATGTGGTGTCCATCGGGGCGGACCGCGTCTGGAATGAGCTCAAATTTCGCGGCGAAGGCATCGTCGTGGCTGGCCAGGATACCGGCATCGAGTGGCAGCATCCGGCGCTCAAGTCCCATTACCGGGGCTGGAACGGGACCGAGGCCAATCACGATTACAACTGGCACGACGCAGTCCACGCTCCGGCGCCGGGTCAACCCGCGGGGACCAATCCGTGCGGGTACGACACCGCCGCCCCCTGCGACGACGACAAGCACGGAACCCACACCATGGGCACCATGGTGGGCAGCGAAGGCAGCACCAACCGGATTGGCGTCGCCCCGGGCGCCCAGTGGATGGGCTGCCGCAACATGGACCGCGGGGCTGGAACTCCGGCCTCCTACCTGGAGTGCTTCCAGTTCTTCCTGGCACCGTTCGCGCACGGCGCGGATCCCTTCCAGGACGGCGATCCGAGCCGCGCTCCGCACATCATCAACAACTCGTGGGGCTGCCCCGCTTCCGAAGGCTGCGAAGGCAGCGAGATGATTCCCGCCCTGGCGGCCCTCAAGTCCGCGGGGATCCTGGTCGTGGCTTCGGCCGGAAACGACGGCCCGGGCTGCTCGACCATCCAGGCCCAGCCTGCCCAGGTCACCGATCTGACCTTGTCCGTCGGCGCCCACGACCACCGCACGGGCACCATTGCCAGCTTTTCGAGCCGCGGCCCGTCCAAGCTGGATGGAGGCATCGGTCCGGACGTCACGGCTCCCGGAGTCTCGGTGCGCTCTTCGGTGCCGGGCGGAAAATACGAATCGATTTTCTGGAGCGGCACGTCGATGGCCGGCCCTCATGTGGTGGGCCAGGCCGCGCTGATCTGGTCAGCGCAGCCCAAGCTGATCGGCAAGATTGCCGAGACCACCGAGCTGATCCGCCGCACGGCCTCCGCCAAGACGGCACCCAGCGAGACCTGCGGCGGCGTCGCAGGAACCGCGATCCCGAACAATACCTACGGATACGGCGCGGTGGACGCCTACAAGTCGGTTCAGGAAGCCCTGAAATACTGATACGCTTCGGGAGATGACTCTCTCCCGCGGTGGAAATCTCCCGGAAGCTTTCCTGGCCGAGCTGAAGGCGGGCTTCGAGCCCCGCTTTGTTTCCACCGAGCCTTCGGACCTGGAAACCTACGGCCGCGACTGGACCCGGGTCTACGAGCCCAAGCCCTCGCTGATCTGCTTTCCCGCATCCACGGACGAGGTGTCCCGCCTCCTGAAGCTGTGTTCCGCACACCGGGTGCCGGTCGTCCCGTCGGGCGGCCGCACCGGCCTGTCCGCGGGCGCCGTGGCTGCCCACGGCGAGGTGGTCATCAGCCTGGAACGGATGCGCGCGCTGGAGCCGGTCGACCCGGTGGCGCAGACCGTGCGCGTGCAGGCGGGCGCCGTCACCGAGGCCGTCCATCATCACGCGGCCACGCACGGGTTGACCTGGCCCGTGGACTTCGCCTCCAAAGGTTCCAGCACGGTGGGCGGAAACATTGCCACCAACGCCGGCGGAGTCAAAGTCATCCGCTACGGCCTGACCCGCCACTGGGTGCTGGGACTCCAGGTGGTGCTCGCCTCGGGCCAGGTGCTGGAGCTGGGGGGAGCCCTCGAAAAGAACCAGACCGGCCTGGACCTTCGGCAGCTTTTCATCGGCTCGGAGGGAACCCTGGGTGTGGTGACGGGCGCCACGCTCAAGCTGTGTCGCCTGCCCCGCGAGCCGGAAGTGTTCTTCTTTGCGGTGGCTGACATGGCATCGGTGCTGCGCCTGTTCCACGCGGCCCGCTCGCAGACCTTCACCCTCAACGCGTTCGAGTTCCTGGGCCTGAACTGCCTGCGGGCGGTCCAGAAGCACCGCGGGCTGGCCTCGCCGTTCACCGGCGAAGCCCCCTATTTCGTATTGCTCGAGGTGGAAAAGCCCGAGAGCGAGGAAGGGCGCGCCCGGCTCGAGGCCTGGCTGGCCTCGCTGTTCGAACAGGGCGTGGTGCTGGACGGCACACTGGCCCAGTCGCCCAAGGAAGCCCAGTCCCTGTGGTCGCTCAGGGAAGGCATCTCGGAGTCGCTCTCGGCCACGCAGATGGTCTACAAGCACGACCTCTCGGTGCCCGTCGCACGGCTGGAGGCCTTCACCTCGGACCTGGTCTCGAGCCTGGGGCGCACCTACCAGGGGTTCGAAGTCTTCCTGTTCGGCCACATCGGGGACGGCAACCTGCACGTGAACATCGCCAAGCCCACGGCGCTGTCCAAGGACGACTTCCTGGCCCGCACGCGGGGCATCGACGCCGAAGTGTTCCCGCTGGTCCGCAAACACGAAGGCAGCGTGTCGGCGGAACATGGCATCGGGCTGCTGAAGAAGCACGCCCTGGCCTTTTCACGCACCCCCGAGGAGCTCGCGCTGTTCCGCTCGGTGAAGCAGGCGCTCGACCCGCAGGGCATCCTGAATCCGGGCAAGATCTTCGACTGACTCCGCGCTAGCCCTGGCTGCGTCCCTGACGGAGCAGTCCCACCAGGTAAAGCGAGCCCGTGACCAGCACCCGGTCCTCGGCCTGTGCCCGGGAGAGCGCGAAGCGGAGGGCCTCGCGCGGGTCCTGGAAGAGGCCCGCGGCACGCGTGCGGTAGGACTCCGGAATTTCGTCCAGCGGGCGCGTCTTGAAGGGCGTCTCGGTCAGCAGCAGCTGGGCTCCCGGCAGGGTCAGGAGGGGCTCCAGCATTTCCGCAAGCGGTTTGTCGCGAGCCACGCCACACACGACCCAAAGGCGCTTGCGCTCAAAGTGCCGGAGCAGATCCACCAGGCTCGCCACACCCTGGGGATTATGATCGCCAGAAAGGTGAACCGGACACCGGGCCCCGGGAAATTCGACCTGCTCCATCCGGCCGGGCCAACGCACGTGCGCCAGCGCACCCAGATGCAAGTCCGGATCAAAGCCCAGCGCCTCGAAAAGGCTCAGCGCCAGGGCGGAATTTTCGGCTGCTCGCGCGCCTGGCAACGGCAGCTCCACCCGTCCCCAGGGAGTGTCCACGAAAAACCGCGGCGCGCGCGCGGGTTCGGCGGGCTCGATCACCGGGCAAGGGCGCGCGACGGTCCACCGGCTGCCCTGGGTGCGCGCGTGGTCGCGGGCCAGCTCGGCCACGGCCGGTCCTTCGGGCCCCTCGGGAAACGGGGTGTGCACCACCCGGGCTCCCGGACCCACCACTCCGAACTTGTTCCGGGCAATGGACTGGAGCGTTCCGCCCAGAAGCTCCACATGATCCAGCCCCAGCCGCGCGATGCCGCAGGTGCGGTGAGGTACCGCGTTCGTGGCATCCCAGGTGCCCCCCAACCCCACCTCCAGCAAAAGCCAGTCCGGAGCGGACTGCTGGCCTGCAAACCAGGCTGTCAGCGCCACCAGGGTGAGGATCTCGAAGTGCACCAGGCCCAGCTCCGTCACCAGCGGGCGCACCCGCAGGTAGGCGTCCAGGAACTCGGCCTCCGCGATATCGCGGCCGCCCCGTCTCATGCGCTCCGTGATGTGCTCCAGGTGCGGCGAAGTGAAGAGCGCCACATCCTGCCCCGCCGAAAGCAGCAGCGCTTCGAGCATGGCGCAGGTGGTGCCTTTGCCGTTGGTGCCGGCCACCACCACGACCCGCTCCGGATCGATGCGCTCCAGCAGGCCGAGGCGCTTCAGCGCGGTCTGGACCGGCGCCAGCGACAAGCGTCGGCCCGGCAGGCGCAAGGCGGCCTCGATTTCCTGGACGGCTTCGGTGAACCGCAAACTGCCCACGGCGGCCTCAGCGCAGGATGCGGGTACGGATCGAGGCCTTGAGCTGGCGGATCTTTTCCATCGAATCGCCCGGAAGCTCGCGGTCAAAATCCATGATGAGGAAGCCCACTTCGGGATCGGTGGCCAGGTTCTGGCTCTGGATGTTGGCACCCAGCGAAGAAACCACCCGGTTGATCTCGCTCAGCACGCCCGGCACGTTGCGATGGATGTTGAGCAGCCGGTGCCCAGGCCCCATGGGGGGCGGAGTCACGAGCGGGAAGTTCACGGCCCCTTCGGTGGTGCCGCTCCAGAAGTGGCGACTCAGGGCATTGGCCACTTCCCGGCCGATATTCCCTTGCGCTTCTTCGGTGGCTCCGCCGATGTGCGGGGTCAGGATGACATTCGCCAGTCCGCGCAGCGGAGTCGCAAAATCCTTGCCGTTGGCTTCCGGCTCGACCGGAAAGACGTCGATGGCGGCTCCCGCCAAAGCTCCGCTCTTCAGGGCCTCCACCAGCGCCTCGATCACCACCACGTTTCCGCGGCTGGCGTTCAGGAGGTACGCCCCCTTCTTCATCCGGCCCAGCTCATCGGCGCCCATCATCCGGTTGGTCAAGGGGGTCGCCGGCACATGCAGGGTCACGAAGTCGGATTCGGCCAGCAGGTGGTCCAGGTCGGGCATGGGCTTGGCGTTGCCCAGCGGCAGCTTGGAAAGGATGTCGTAGAACACCACGCGCATGCCGAGTGCTTCGGCCATGGCCGAAACCTGGGTGCCGATGTTGCCGTAGCCGATGATGCCGAGGGTCTTGCCGCGGACCTCGAAACAGCCATCGCTCTTCTTGTTCCAGATGCCCTGGTGCATCTCGATGTTTCGCAGTCCCAGCTGACGGGACAAGCCCACGACGTTCGAGATGGTCATCTCGGCCACGCTGCGGGTATTCGAGAAAGGCGCATTGAAGACCGGCACCCCATGGGCACGGGCCGCATCCAGGTCCACATGGTTGGTGCCGACACAGAAGCAGCCCATGGCGACGAGCCGGGGCGAGCGGGCAAACACTTCGGCGGGAACCGACGTCTTGGAGCGCACCCCCAGTACATCGAAGTCCTGGATCTTTTCGATCAGGGCCTCGGGCGTCAGCGCCGACTTCAGTGTCTCCACCTCGAAGCCCTGCTGGACAAAAAGATCGCGGGCAATGGCATGGATGTTCTCGACCAACAGGACCCTGGGCTTGAGCTGAGGTGCACCGGAATTCATGCCCTTTACCGTACCATGACGCCGCGATACTCTTTAGACAATCCATGAGCCGAATCCTCCGTCCTTTTGGACGCTACTTCCTGCTCGACCAGATCGCCCAGGGCGGCATGGCCGAGATCTACCGGGCACGATTCGGCTTACCTGGCGCAGGCAGCCGGATCCTGGTCATCAAATGCCCCCAGCAGTCCCTGGACCCCCAGTCCGACGCCCGGCGCATGTTCGAGACCGAAGGCCGCATTCAGCTGGGCCTGCACCATCCCCACATCGTGCAACTGCAGGACTTCGGGGAGGCTGAGTTCAGGTCCAAGGACGGCGGGGCCGGGATCCGCCCTTACCTGAGCCTCGAGTACGTGCCCGGTCTTTCGCTCCGGAGCATCCAGAAATCGCTGGGCGACCACGGGGGCACGCCCCTGGCCGTCGCCATCCGGATCGCCATCACCTGTGCCCGCGCGCTGCATTTTGCCCACGAGCAGAAGGACCCTTCGACCGGTGCCCCCCTGGAAATCGTCCACCGGGATGTGAATCCGCGGAACATCCTGATTTCCTGGAAGGGCGACGTCAAGCTCATCGACTTCGGCATCGCCAAGGCCTCGGGCGAAACCACCCAGCCTGGCGCCATCAAGGGAACACCGGCCTACCTGTCTCCCGAGCAGGTGCGCGCACGTCCAGACCTGGACCGCCGCAGCGATGTGTTCTCCCTGGGTATCGTGCTCTGGGAAATGCTGACCGGAAAAAGGCTGTTTTTTGCGCAGGATGAAAGCCTGAGCCTGCGCCTGATCGACCAGAGCGACGAGCACGTCACTCCGCCTTCCGCGCACCGGCCCGGCATTCCCCCCACGCTGGACCGGGTCGTTTTGCAGGCGCTGACGCAAAGGCCCGAGGAGCGCATTCCTTCGGCCGACGCCTTTGCCGAGGACCTGGAGTGGGCGCTTGGACGGATGCTGGCGGCGGACCCCGCCCTGGAATCCATGCAGCACCCGCAGCAGCTCATGGAGGCCCATTTCCGCGAAGCCCGCGCGGCAGCCGAGTCCGAGCTCATGGTCCTGAACAACGAGGCGGAGCGACTCATTCGCGAAGGACGCACGGAACCGGTCGTGACGGAAACCCGCTCCTTTACCCTGACCGAGCCGGAGTCGGAGCCGAAAGCAGCCTTGCCTGCCGACACCGCGAGCATCCGGCTGGAGGACCCCAACCCCGACTCCGTCAGCCAGCCCGAGGTCAGGCCCCAGCTCAAGCCAGAGGTCCTGCCCCGGCCCCAGAAGAGGGTCGCTCCGTTGAAGGGCCAGCGCCCGCTGCCCAAGAAGCCGCCTTCCTCTGGCGGCTTTCGGGACACCCTCCTTTTCCTGGGATTCCTCGCCACGCTGATCGTCCTGGTCATCGACCAGCAATTCCCGGAGCTGGCGCCCTGGCAGATTCCCGATGCCGGCAGCAGCTTGCAGCCCTTGCCGCTGCCGCTGGCGACCCTTCCCTCGCCTGAGCCCAGCCTCGGCCCCGAATCGCGTCGCTTCATCCGGCTCAGCGTGACCCCTCCGGTGAAAGGCGGTCTCATCCGCTACCACGGCAAGTTCATTCCTCCCGCCCTGGTCAGTGAGATGCTGCCGGACTTTCCCGAGGGCCCGATCGAGATCGTGATCCAGAAGCCGGGATACCGCATCTGGACCCGCACCTTCCGTTCAGCCGATCTGCCCAAGGGGCCTGATGGCATTCCGGTTCTCCAGGCTGACCTGAGTGCGGACCGCCCGGGGTTCCTGAACGTGGAGACCACGCTTTCAGGCCGAGCCCACCTGGAAGTCGACGGCAATGCCTGGCCGATGGAACTTCCAATCCGCAACCTGCGGATCGCGCCGGGAACCTATGTTCTCCACATTTTCCGCAATATCGGGGGCGCTCCGCTCTCGATCCGTTTCACCATACAGGAATCGCGAATCACGCAGATCAACGAAGCCGTGATCCAGAGAGCCGCGAGACGCTGATCGGAAATCCGTGACCGAAGCCCGGCCCTCGCGCAGGCGCGTCTTGGGCTGCTTGTTTTCGCGTCATGATGGCACCCCCGTTGCAACCCTCCGGCAAGGCGAACCCCCCGTATTCACCTCTCTTGTCGAAAAAGGAGAAGCTCGATGAAAAGTTTCAATCTGAAAAAGGCTGCTGCTTTGGCCTTCGCTCTGTCACTGGGCACCGCTTCCGCGGTCCTCGCGCAGGACAACAGCACGACCCCCACGATGAACACCCCGACCTCCACTAACTCGGCAGGACAGAAGGCCGGACAGAAGGCCGGTCAGAAAGCTGGCCAGAAAGCTGGCCAGAAGGCCGGTCAGAAGGCCGGTCAGAAAGCTGGCCAGAAAGCCGGCCAGTCGGCTGGTCAGAAAGCTGGCCAGAAAGCCGGCCAGTCGGCTGGTCAGAAGGCTGGCCAGAAAGCCGGCCAGTCGGCCGGTCAGAAAGCCACTCAGAAAGCCGGCCAGAAAGCCGGTCAGAAAGCCGGTCAGAAAGCCGGCCAGAAAGCCGGTCAGAAAGCCGGTCAGAAAGCCGGTCAGAAAGCCGGTCAGAAAGCCGGCCAGAAAGCCGGCCAGAAAGCCGGCCAGAAGTCGGTCGCCTGAGCCAAACTTGAGCCATTGAGAGCCGGCGCCCGGAATTTTTCCGGGCGCCGGTTTGCGTCTTTGACAATCGGCGGTAGGGTGACGCCCATGCGTCGCCCCATCGGAATCATGGCTGCCATGCCCGAAGAGATCGACGGGCTGGTCGCCCGCTTCGAGTCCCGCACGACCCACACCGAGGGGATGCGCGAGTACCACCAGGGCCTCTTTCATGGCACTCCAGTCGTCACGGTTTACGCGCGCTGGGGAAAAGTCGCGGCCGCAGCAACAGCGACCCACCTCATTCTCCGTCATGGCGTCCAGGAGGTGGTCTTTACCGGAGTCGCCGGAGCGGTGGCCCCCGGAATCCGGATCGGCGACATCGTGATCGGAACTTCCCTGGTGCAGCACGATCTGGATGCTCGCCCGCTTTTCGATCGCCACGAGATTCCCCTGCTCGGACGCACCCGGCTCGACACGCACGAATCGGCGCGTAACCGCCTGCTTGCAGCCGCCAGGAATTTCGTTTCCGCCGGACTTCCGGGCGTCACCGACCCATCCAGGGAAGCGTTCGGGCTCCAGACGCCCCAGATCCTGGCTGCTGGAATCGCCAGCGGAGACCAGTTCTTCCGCGAGCAGGCGGCCATCGGTGAGCTCCTGGAGCGCC
>CANFHS010000038.1 GCA_947446835.1 Bacteriovoracaceae bacterium | reverse complement strand
GGAACCGCGGAAATCAAGGCCTTGAAGGAAAAAGCCGTCGACGCCTCCTCCCGCTACAGTCAGCTGAAAAAAGACTCCAGCACCCCGATGAATGAGCTGGAATCGGCGCGCCGGGACCTGGTCGCAGCCCGCACATTGCTCAAGGCGGCCGTGATCGTCCAGCTCAAGGACCGGATCGCCTTTGCCCGCGAAATCCAGGACCGGGTGCTTGAAGCTTCCCAGGGCTACCTGAAGCGCAAGCGCAGCGGTGAACTGGTCGTCGATCCGGAAGGCGAAGTGACGAAGCTCCTGAACGCCAGTCTGGGAAGGAAGCTCCCGGATGCCCTGATCCAGCGGCTCTTGGCTCCGGGCGCAACCGTCCGTCAACGCACCCGTGAGCGGAACGGGGAGGCTGGAGTACCATGAAAAGCGCAATCACCCTGGTGCTCCTGTTGGCCTGCCCCGGCTGGGCAGATCCTGGCCTTGAACCTTCCAAGGCCCTGCTTGAAGGCCTGAACCAGCTGGGCCAGACCGCGCGCATGCGCCCTGACGTCTTCGGCGAGCGCTTCCAGAGCGATCTGGCCGAGGTGACCGCGCGCGCGCGCCAAGGCGATCTGACCACCGCGCGGAGGCTCCTGGGCCGCGCGGTGCAGAGGCAAGCCTGCGCGCTGAGTGGGGGCAAGTCGGACTTTCCGGTTCCCCAGGCTGCGCCGACGCCCACCCCGACCGGATCGCCCCTGGAGGCTCTGGCCACGCAGAAGCCCGAGGTGGTGAAGCAGCTGGCCGCCAGCCTGCTCGCCCGGACCCAGGACCGCTTCCTGGACACCTTGGCCCGGAAAGCCGCGCTCGACCCGATCGAGACCCGTTACCTGGCCAAGAAACCCAAAGCTCCGCAGACGGCTGCCGAAATCCGCCGGCAAGCCCGGGAGGCGCGTGCGGTCCTCGATCAGCCCGAGGCCCTGAATCCCACCGTCCTCGACACGCCCCAGGGAAAACGCGACCATCAGGCCACGCGGGCCACCCGCCTCAAGGCCCTGGATGACGCCGAGGCCCTGGCCCTGCGCACCCTGCCGTCCCGCCAGAAAGCCTACGAACAGGCCTTGGCCCAGTGGAAAGGGCCTGAAGCCCGGCACCGCGATCAGGAACGGGAACGGGTCCTCGCCACCGGACGCGACGAGCTGCTGAGGACGCCGGAGCTGCGCCAGGCCTGGGAAGCGCAGAAGGCAGGCGATTCCGGCATGACCCGCATTTCCAACGCCCTGGGCAGCCTGAGGCAGGCGGCGGCCAGCGACACCCGCGTGGCACTGGCACTGCTGCAGGCCCAGCCCGTGCTGAGCGCGCTCCGCAGCTATGCGGACCAGTGGATCGAGAATCGCCTGGAGTTCCCCGAGCAGGCGCGCCGGGCCCGCCAACATGGCATCGTCTTCGAGAAACTCGCGGGCCGGGTGCTCGCGGACGCGCGCAAGGGCCAGGTCCGGAACATCGGCGTCTACTCGGCGCCCGAGATGGCCGAGCTCCTCACCGGCTACGGCATCGAGCGCGGGCAACGCGAAGTCGAGGACGCCGCCTGGTTCGCGGCCGACGCGGTTGCGGCCGCGGCTTTGGCCGTGGGAACCCTGGGCGCGGGCGGCCCCGCTGCGGCCGCGCTCCTGGCAACCGCAGGGCTCACCGAGACCGGCGCGTCGATCGTGCACCAGGGACAGCGAAAGAATCCGGACGCGGGCCTCTGGAAACAGCTGTCCGACCCCGAGATCGCGCCCCACGCCCTGCTCTTCGTCCTGACCCTGCCCGCAGCCCAACTGGGCCAGCTGACCCGAAGCGCCCAGTTCGAGCGTTCAGTCGTCCAGCTCTTCCGGGATTCGTCGCGGGCCAGGCGCTTCATCGACGCCAGCCGCGCCGCCGCCGCCCTTCTTGAAAAGGGCAAGCACGCCTACTTCACCGTTCAGGGCGCGGCTGCCATTCCGCGCGCGGTCCAGGAATGCCGCGACGGGGCCCCGGAGACCTGCCTGAGCACCCTGGGACTGGCGCTGCTCCAGCTCATGCCCCAGGGCATCGAGACCTACCGCGCCACACGCGCCTCCAGTTGCCGGGCACTGGCCGCCCAGGAACCCGAAGCCACCTGCAAACCGGGCCCGGAGACGCTGCCACTCGATCCCAAGCGTCTTCCAAGCCTGCCTTTCGTGGCCGAAGGTCCTGCCCAGGAGCTCAGGGCCCACGCCTATACCGTCCAGCACTCGCTGGACTTCTCGATGACCGAGACCCTGCTGGACGGAGTGAGCTCGCGAAGACCCCGGGCGAGGGCCCTGCTGACGCGGTTCCGGAGCATCAAGACGGCCAACGAGGCCCAGGGCCGGACGCTGCCGGACCGGGCCGAAGTGGAGGCCGCCCGCGCCCTGCGCGACGAGCTCCTGAAGGAAACCGGCGACACCGCGACCGGTACACGGAAGCGGGAGCTCGTGGCGTGGCTGGACTCCAAGTACAATCTCGAAGCCGAGCCCAAGCCCGGCTGGTCGCCGCACCCCCTGATGGAGGAACTCCACAAGCTCGACATCGAGCTCAACGCCGTCTACCACTCGATGAAGACCCAGAGGGACCTCAAGCGCCTCAAGGAGCTCCGGATGCGCCTGAGCGCGACCCGGGCCCGGCTGGAAGACGGCATCCTCAACGAGCTGATCCAGCAGGGCACCCAGATCTCCCGCAGGCCGGGGGGCCTGATGGTCATCACCCCCAGCGAAACAGGAACGCTCCTCAACCGCTTCGCCAAGAAGATCCAGGACAAGTTCGGCATCCGCGTCGTGTACGACCTGGATTTCCTGATCAAGCACCCGCAGACGGAGGCCCTCTACACCGACGGAGACCTTCACCTGCCCACCGCATCCCTGCTTTCAGGACGACCCGATCTGGTGGTGGGTCACGAGATCATCCACGGCATCCTCAGCGGCAAGGAAAAAACCGGCTTCCTCCGCTCCACCATGAACAGCGCCGAGGCCGACGTGCCCGGATCCATCCTGTCCGGGGACAAGAACCCGGCGATCTACGGGAACTACTACACGCACCAGGAGTACGTGGCCTGGAGCTACACGCTGCGCTCGAACCTGACCCGCCTGGCCAACCCCCGCATCACGGCCGAAGAGCAACGGAAATCCCGGATGGCCGTCTACGACAGCCTGCTGGTGCTGGACAAGCTGGCCCGCTCGGACCAGCAGGTCTTCGGCCAGATGCTGAAGGAGGTCCAGGCGGCCGACCCCACGCAAATCGACGAGAACCTGGGCACCAAGCTCACCGCGCGGGTCTATGTGGACACCTCCTCCGCCATGAACCGCCAGCAGGCCATCCTGGGAGACTTCCAGGGCGTCCGGGGAACCGTGCTCGCCAGCCGCGAAGTGGAGATGGCCCGCATCGACCTCCAATCCGCGCACCTGGCCTACACGACCGACAAGTCCCTGAACCGGCCAGCCGAGAAGCAGGCGGCCACGCGGGAGCGGCTGATTCGCGCCCGAGCCAAGATGAAGCTGGCGCTGGAGCAGGCCCTCAGTTCCAAACTCGCCATCGCCCGCGAGATCCAGCACCAGGTCGACGAAGCCAGGACCGGCCTGATGGTGCGGCAAGCGGACGGCGAGCTCAAGGTCGACCTCAACTCCGGACAGGTCCAGGCACTCCGCAAATCGGCCGGGCAGAAACCTCCCGAGGAGCTGCAGCTCCAGCTGCTGAAACCCGTCGAAGCGATCGAGCGGCTCCTGGACCCGACCGGCGGCAACTAGCCGCGCCGGATCCCGATCTCGCGCATCTTGAGCTGCAGGCCCTTGCGCGAAAGACCCAGCTTTTCGGCCGCGCGGGTCACGTTGCCCCCGGTTTCTTCCAGGGCCTTCTCGATGAGCTCGCGCTCCACCGACTGGGTGCGCTGCCGGACAATTTCCTTGAAGCTGGCCGGCTCGTCAATTCCGGCCTCCGGGGTTCCCGCCCCGTGCAGGAGCGGCAGGTGCGCAGGCCGGATCTCCTCCGGCAGGTCCTGCACCCGCAAAACCGGCTCGTCGGCCATCAGGACCATGCGCTCCAGCACGTTCTCGAGCTGCCGGATGTTGCCCGGCCAGGCGTAGGCGCGAAGTGCCTCGAAGCAGGCCGGCTCGATCGAGGTGACCTTCACCTTCAGCTTTTCGGCGAACTGCTGGATGAAGTACCGCACCAGCGCATCGATGTCCTCGCGACGCTCGCGCAGGGAAGGCAGGCGGATGGGAACCACGTTCAGGCGGTAAAACAGGTCCTCGCGGAAGCGTCCAGAGCGGACTTCGCCCTCCAGGTCCTTGTTGGTCGCGGTGATGATGCGCACATCCACCCGGATGGTGCTCAGGCCCCCGACCCGCGTGAACTCCTGCTCCTGCAGCACGCGCAGCAGCTTGACCTGCATCTCCAGCGGCATCTCGGCCACCTCGTCCAGGAACAGGGTTCCCTCGTGGGCCAGCTCGAAACGGCCAGGCTTGGAGGTCACGGCCCCCGTGAACGCACCGCGCTCATAGCCGAACAGTTCGCTCTCGATGAGCATGGCGGGAATGGCCGCGCAGTTGATCTTCACGAAAGGCTTGCGGGCGCGCAGGGAGTTGCGATGGATCTCCATCGCGACCAGCTCCTTGCCGGTCCCGCTTTCACCGTAGATCATCGCGGTGGACGACGACGGCGCGATCTTGGCGATGACCTTGAACACGTCCTGCATCGGGGCGCTCGCCCCGATGATGGAAGAAATGCCGGGGGCCGAAACGACCACCTCCGGAAGCAGCGCAATGGGCTCACGGCGCCGCGCTTCGCAGGTCTGCACCGCCTTGGTCACGACGTTCAGCAACTCGGTCTGGTCGAAGGGCTTCGTGATGAAATCGAACGCGCCGCTCTTGAGCGCCTGCACCGCGCTCTCGACACTGCCGAACGCGGTGATCACGACCACCGGCAATTCCGGGTGGGTGGTCTTCGCGCGGGCCAGGATCTCCATCCCGCCCGGCCCCGGCATGTACAGGTCGGTGACGACCGCCAGGAACTCCTCTTCCTCGAGGGCTTCCAGCGCCAGCTTCGGATCATTGAAGACGACCGGATCGAAGCCCGCCTTCTGGAGCATGGCCTGGATCACCAGGGTGATGTTCTTCTCGTCGTCCACCACCAGGACTCTCGCGCCGCTGGACATCCGTCAGCTCCTTCCCGCCGTTGCCCCAGAGGTAGCCTCCGCGGGGACCGATGGCAAGACCACCGAAAACCGTGCAAAGCGGCCTTCCTCGCTCTGGACCTCGATCCGCCCCTGCTGCGCCTCGACCATCTTCAGGCTGATGGGGAGTCCCAGGCCCGTTCCCGCAGGGTCGGTCGTGAAGAAGGGAATGAAAAGCTTCTCCAGGTTCTCGCGGCGGATGCCCCGTCCGTTGTCCTCGACCTCCAGCCGGTACTCGCGCCTGCGGCCCTGCTCGCTCGTGGCGACCCGCACCTCGACGCGTGGCGCGGAGCCGCCTTCGGTCGCTTTCCAGGCGTTCCGCACCAGGTTCAGCAGCACCTGGCGAAGCAGGTCGGCCGACCCCAGCACCCAGGCCTCGGTCGGAGCCGGCACGAACGTCAGCTCTTCACCGGGCCGCGCGCCGGCCTTCAGGAATTCGACTGCCCGGGCGGCCAGGGCATTGAGCTCGACCGGCACCAGATCGGGAACCTGCGGCCGCGAGAAATCCAGGAACTGGGTCACCACCCGGTTGAGTCGGTCCACCTCATCGATGATGACCTGCAGGAAGCGGCTCTCCGGACGTTCGGTCGAAGGATCCAGGAACTGGGCCGCGCCCTTGATGGCGCCCAGGGGATTGCGGATCTCGTGCGCCAGGCCGGCCGCCATCTCTCCCAGGGCCGCCAGGCGGTCCTTTTCGCGCGAACGGACATAGACTTCCATGTTCCTGAGCGTGCGGGCCGCCTGCGCGAAGTAAGGCACCATGTCCTGCAGGAGGCCCCAGTTCCCTGCCCAGGCCTGGGGAGGCTCCGGCGCCGCGACCACCAGGAAGCCCAGCACCTGCTCGGAGTCCTCCAGCGGGAACAGCAGGTTCCCCCCCAGCGATTGGAGGGCCTGCACCAGGCCACGCAGCGCCTCGCGCTGCACCCGCGAGGTCGAGCGATCGATCTCGCCCTCCAGGATCTGGGTCAGGAGCACGGGCAAGCTTCCGCGGCGGGCCATGCGGCGCGAGTGCTCCAGCAGCGGGTGTTCGGCCAGGATCTCGCGGGTCGGCGGCCCAAGCTGCGGCTCCTCGCCCGCGAAATGCTGCCGCTGGTAGCGGGTCCCGTCGCCCTTCATCAGGTAGAGCGCCGTGTAGCCGGGCTGAAGCACCTGCTGAAGCAGCCCTTCGCACTCGCGGAACAGGGCCTGCGTATCCAGGATCCCGCTCAGGCGCGCCTGTGCGTCGCGCACCACCTGATGCAGCCGCTGGTGCTTCTGGGTCAGCATGCGGTCGGTGAGCCAAGCGACCAGGGTCCGGATGGGCTCCAGCAGCATCACGATCAGGAAGGAGACGATGAACGAGTTGAGCAGGAAGAGTGCCGGGTTGTCCGCGATGTAGGTGAACAGCAGCGAGTAGATCCCCGTCAGCGTCAACGCGACCAGCAGGAGCACCATGAAGCGCGAGAACAGGGCGCCGAAGTTCAGCAGACGCTGCTGGGTGATGGCCTGCGACAGGAAGAACAGGTAGGCGGTCAGTGACAGGTTGCCCAGGACCGGAACCACGTCGCCGGTCCAGGGCACATGGTCCATGACCGAGGTGGCCAGCACCAGCAGCGCTCCCAGGTAGATCAGGTAGCGGCGGCCGAGACCCACGGCGGGGGCCTTGGGCGGCAGACTTCCCGGATCCAGCCGGAGCCTGCGATCCGTCCACATCAAGGCCAGGGTCTGCACCACCACCAGGCCCGGCAGGAAGTAGATGAGCTGGCGGACCCAGGCAACCTGATCGAAACCGGCGAAAAGGGCCACGGTCAGTCCGGAAGCGAGCAGCACGCTCAAGGCCTGGATGCGAAGGCTCAGCCGGTCCTGCAGCCGGACCAGGCTCCGGATGAACGCCAGGGCCGCGGGCGTCAACCAGAGGTTCATCAGCAGATGCCAGGGGTACCAGCCCCCGGCCGGGTAGATGCGGTCCAGGAAGAAGAACAGCGCCCAGGCCGAGATGAAAGCGCCGACCCCGGCAAAAGAAAGGTAAAGCTTGTTCCGGACACCGCGGGCCAGGATGGAGAACGCGAGCGCGAACGCCGTGATCGCCACCAGGAGAGCGGATTGTCCCAGAATGTCCATGGCTCTCCTGTACCCCAATACCCGAGTTCGATTAAAGGGTTCCCGAAGCTTGTCCGATAGGCCTGGGTATGGGCAACTCCCCGACTCAGCGTCGTTTCAAGATCAATCCGGCCGAATTTGCCATTTTCTCCGTGATTTCGGTCATCTTCTTGAACTCGGTTTACCACCTTTTCTACGATCAGCAGGGGTTTCATCCGTCGACGGTGGTCAACGTGAACCTTCCCGCTGAGCCGGCCCGGACTCCCGCTTCGCTGGCCCAGGCCGCCGCGCCCTCGACTCCGGTCCTCATGAACTACGAGGTCCGCTGCGAGGAAAACGTCGACCAGAGCACCCAGGCCGACAAGCTGCGCCTGACCGGCAGTGTCTGTGCGCCGCAGGGCGGACGCCAGCCGGCCTCGGTGGGCTCCGACCTCCCGCTCAACCAGGTCACCGTCACCAACCTGGCCAACAAGTTCAGCGCCACGGTGTTTTCGGACCAGGCCGGCGGCAAATATTCGACCGACTACATTCCGCTCAACGCGGGACGCAACCCCATCGAGGTGCTGTTCACCTACGCGGGCGGGCAGACGTCCACGCAGAGCTTCGTCGTCGAAAAAGCCGAGAAATAAGGACTATCCGGGCCCGACGCCGGTTCCAAGTCCCGCGCGCAGCTCCTCGAGCTGGGAACGCAGCTTGCGCCCTTCGTCCTCGAGCTTGCGGATCTGCTCCCGAAGCTCGCCGAAAGTCGCCCCTGAGGCCCCGGCCGTGGCCAAGGCATCCGCCATGGCCATGGCCTGGCGCTTGACCCTGCCGTCGCCGTCCAGCCTCCGGATGCGCTCCAGGATGGCTATGCCGTCCGCCAGGCCTGCTTCCCCGAGCGCCGCAACCAAGGCCCGGCGCAGGCGGAAGTTGTCCTCGTCTGCCAGGCTCGAAAACACCTCCAGGATCCGGTGCTGCTCGGCCGGAACCGCGACCCGGCAAAGGCCCCCCAGTGCCCCCACCGCCGCGATCCGGGCATTCAGCGCCCTGCCCCGGCGCGTCCACTCCAGGAGCGCGCCCAGGGCCGCAGGACGCTCTCCCCGGCCCACGCCCGGTAGCCCGGCCAGCGCCTGCAAGGCGCCCGCTCGGATCACCTCGGCGTGGCTCTCGCGGCCCAGGCATTCCATCAGGAAAACCTCGGCCTCGTCAGCGGCGTGACGCGCGGCCGGGTCCTCCAGCCGCCGGACACTCGTCCCGGTCCGGGCCCGCGCAAAGGCCAGGATCGCCTCCGACTCGACATAGTAGCTCGGGTCCGACTGGGCCAGGGCCCTGAGCGCGGTCGCGGCTTTGGCGTCCTGGAAGGTGCCCAGCGCCTTGACCACCGCCCGGCGCGCCTTGGGATGCTTGAGCTTGAGCGCGGCAATCAGCGCGTCCCGCGAAGCATCCATCCGGATCCGGGCCAGCGCGGCGGCCACCTCGGCCTGCACCCCCCAGAACGGGTCCTGAAGGAGCTGGCGCCCCAGCGCCTCGACGGCCTGGAGGCTGGCCTCCTCGACCAGGCTCTGTGCCGCCTCGATGCGCGCCATGCAGTCGGCCGCATGATGCAGCTGATGCACCAGCAGGTCCCGGGGGCGCTGGAACTTGAGCTTCTTCGGGATCACATGTCCCGGATCGAAGATCACGGCGAGGGGTCGCGAGGGCACGGGCAGGAACACGCGCTCCCGCAGCTCCGAGACCCGCAGCTCGCGTTCCACGGTCTCTCCTGCCGCGCACAGGAACTGCACCCGCACGACCACGTCGAAAACCGGCGTCACCGCGCCGCCCTCGCGCTTCTCGGGCTGCCCGTCGGTCTGCTTCTGCTCGATGACCAGCTCGGCCAGCTTCTGGCTTTCGTGCCACTGCGTGCTGAGCTCGAACTCCGGATAACCCGCGCCGAAGATCCACTGGTCAAAGAACCGTCGCAGGTTCCGCCCGGTCACGTCCTCGATGGCCCGGATCAGGTCCAGCGTCTCGACGCTGCCGCCCCGGTGCTTTTCCAGATAGTGACGGATGACCCTCCAGAAGGACTCCTCGCCCAGCTCGGCCCGGAGCAGGTTCAGCACAAGCCCGCCCTTCTGGTACAGGTGCGTGTCGAACAGGTCGATGGGCTCGATGTAGGCATTGCAGACGATCGGGCGGCGGTAACGGGAAGAGTCCTCTTCCAGGTGCTCCTTCCAATCCTGGTAGCTGTAGTACTTGGCTTCTTCGCGGGCCTGCTCTGCCGAACCGGCGTCAGCCACGTTCTCCTCGACCCAGACCCTTTCCAGGAAGGTCGCGAAGCCTTCGTTCAGCCAGCCATGCGACCAATCGCGGCAGGTGACCAGGTCCCCGAACCACTGGTGCGCCAGCTCGTGCGAAACCAGGGGATCACTCGTGGCCTCGGGATGCGACCGCTCGTCATGGAGCGTGAGCTCGGTCTGGGTGGTGGCCGAAGTATTTTCCATGCCGCCGAAGATGAAATCCTGCACGGCCACCTGGCTGTACTTCTCGAACGGATAGGCGATCCCCGTGCGTTTCTCGAACGCCTCGATCATGCGCGGGGTGTTTCCGAAGGCGCGTTTTCCGTCCGCCTCGCGGCCAGGCGCCACGAAATACTGCACGGGCAGGCCCCGCGGACCTTCGTCCTCCCAGGCGCTGAACTCGGCCACCACCAGCGAGATCAGGTAGGTGACCTGCGGGCTACCCAGCCGGTAATGCCAGATCGTCCAATCGCCTTCCTCCTGGCAGGACACCAGGGCGCCATTGGAAACCGCCGTGAACCCCCGGGGCACCTTGGCCACCATCTCGGTGGTGGCCTTCTGGTTCGGGTAATCCAGCAGAGGCATCCAGTGCCGGTTGTCCTCGTCCTGCCCCTGCGACCACACCTGGTGGCGCTTGGCGGGCTGATCCTGGTCCGGCCCGGTGAAATAGAGGCCCCGGCGCGGATCGCGCACTTCGTAGTCCACCTGGACCTGCAGCGTCTGGCCTGGAGCCCGGGCACCGCCCGGAACGGTCACCCAGAGCTGCTCCCCCTCGACCGAAAAACCCGCGTCCACCCCGTCCACTTTCGCGCCGTGGACCCGAAGCCCGATCTGGTCCAGACGGATGCGCTCCTGCCCGGAAGCCACCACGGCCAGCCGCTGGGTGATCCGTCCCTTCACGAAACGGACGCGTGGGTCCAGCTCCACCTCGAGCTTCAGATGCTCCAGCCTGAAGGGAAGATCCGGCGCGTAGCGCGGCTTGGCTTCCGGAACCCAGAAGGTGCCGCGTGACGCGGCCCGGATGGCGGAGGAACGGAAACTTTCGCAGCGACGGCAATGGTGGGTTTCACGCATGCCACGGCTTTAGCACGCGATCAAAAAGAGCGTCAAAGTCCGCAGAACTCGGCTGCGATCTGCTGTCGCTTCTGCTCGAGGCGCTCCAGGACCTCGATCATGCGGGCCCGTTTCATTCCCTGCGCGTAGCCGTGAAAGGAGACAAAGTCGGTTGCGGCATCCGAGATGATCCGCGAGCGCGCGATTCCGCCGGGCAGCGAGGCCACCTGATCCGCCGCGCTCTGCGCCCGCTTCAGTCCGGACTCTGCCCAGTCCAGCCACTTCTCCTTGCGAGCCGTCTGGGACGACAGGTTCTCCGCCGATGCAGGGGCGCGTTCGCCCTGCAATTCCAGATTCAGCGCGATTCGAGCCGAAAAAAGCTCTTTTTGCCATCCGGGAAGATCCCTGCGGCAGAGGTCGCGCAGCGGATGATCGTCACAGCTTGCGCCCGAAAGCGCTCCCACAACGATGATCAGCAGCCAAATTGGACGCGTCGAACTCACGAAGATTCATCGGTTTTTCAGGGGTTGCCCATTGAGCGCTTAATACCTGAGTGTGTCAGTACGATATAAGTCACTAATTTCTCAGACATTTTTTCTCAAGTCCCGCCCCGCTCCTCCGATAGGTCCGGTGTAGGCGGGCAATGGATGCCCACATACAAGGAAAAATTTCATGGAGGAGGAATGCAGATGACACGAGGAGGATAGAATGGGTCTGCGTATCGCAACGAACGTCCAAGCATTGGCTGCCCAGCGTTACCTGGGCATCAATACCGCAAATACTAATCGTAGCCTTGAGCGCCTGTCGTCAGGCTCTCGCATCAACCGCGCCGGTGACGACGCGGCTGGACTCGCAATCAGCGAAAAGTTGAAAGCGAACGTCCGCTCCCTGAAACAGGCCACCCGCAACGCCAACGACGGGGTGTCCATGATCCAGGTGGCTGAAGGCGCGATGAACGAAGTTTCGAACATCCTGATCAGGATGCGCGAACTGTCGATCCAGTCCTCGTCGGACACCCTGGGTGACACCGACCGCGGCTTCATCGACAAGGAAATGCAGGCGCTGAAAGCCGAAGTTGAGCGGATCGCCAAGTCGACCGAATTCAACGGACGCAAGCTCCTCGACGGCAGCGAAGCTCCGCTCGAGATCCAGGTGGGCACGAAGAACAGTCCGGAAACGGACCGCTTCGTCTACAACACCAAGGACTCGATGACGTCGCTCGATGGCCTCGGCCTCACCGAAATCAGTGCCGCGTCGAAATCGTCGTCCCAGGAAAACCTGGCGCACATCGACCTGGCCCTGAACCGGCTCAACGAGAACCGCTCGAGCCTCGGCGCCCTGCAGAACCGTCTCGCATCGACGATCAACAACCTGCAGATCTACACCGAGAACCTCTCGGCCGCCAACTCGCGCATCCGCGACACGGACATGGCTGAAGAGACCAGCGAACTGACCAAAGGCAACATCCTGACCCAGGCCAACATTGCGGTCCTGGGACAGGCCAACCAGAGCGCCCAAGGCGCCCTGAAGCTCCTGGGCTAAGCCCAGGGTTGGTGACCTCGGTCTAAAGCGATACGCCCGTCCGGTTGGCCCGAAAGATTCGGGCCGCCGGACGGACTCCTCCCCGCCGCTGGCAGGAGGGGTGCCCGGACCCGGAGGAGAGGGTCTCAGTTCCGGCGCTGAAGCTTGAGGCTGTGGATCGGGAGTCGTTCCCGGACAAAGATCCTCTCAAAGAGGGTCACTTCCGGGATGGTCAGTCGGGTCGGGTCCGGATGATCCTTGTGAAGATCAGCGGTCCGTTCCAGCACATCCCAGAGCGGTTGGGCTTCCTTCAGGGAAGCCTCCATCCACTCGAAGTACCCGGGATGGTCGGTCTTGATGTGAAAGGTCCCTCCGGGACGAACGATCCGGGCCAGGCGGTCCAGGTTGCCCGGATTGATGAACCGGTTCTTGCGCTGCGACTTCTTGGGCCACGGATCCGGAAAGTAGAGATAGAGCGCGTCGATCTCGCCTTCCCCGAAAATGTAAGGCAGGCGCTCGGCGTGCGCTCTCAGAAAGATCAGGTTTCCCAGCTTCCGTTGGAGCGCCTTCTCGGCACCCCGATGGATCTGCTTCATTTTCCAGTCGAGGCCGATATAAGCGCTCTCCGGATCGCGGGCCGCCCATTCCAGGGTCACGTGCCCCCCGTTGCAGCCGATCTCGACGTGCAACTTTCGCCCTTCCGGCGGCTTGGCATCGCCGAACTGCCGACGCCACTCGCCCGGGTACGCCTCGGTCTGCTGGTCGCTGATCGCGACTCGACCTGGCAATTCCCGGAGCTTCTGGAAATAGGGATTCCGTGAAGCGGGATAGCGGTATTCGGGGTGCTGGATGGGAAGCCGATCAGGAGAAGAAGTCTTCACTCCTTTGCCTTTAGCGGAGTGCAACGCGCCGCACAAGAGCGCACCCTTTCCTTATCTCACCCCTGCTTTGACCTCGCTCCATGCCCGGTCGTACTGGGCCGTCGCTGCGCCCAGGTCCTCCATGCCCTCCAGCCGTCTCAGGACCGCCTCGGACGGGAAAAGCCCCGGATTGGATCGAACCGCCTCAGGCAAATGCTTCAAGGCCTCGCGATTGGCGGTTCCCAGCCAGAGCGTGGCCACGGTCCGGCTGGCAATTTCAGGCTTCAGCAAAAAATCGATGAAAGCATGGGCCGCAGCCACGTTCCGGGCGCCTTTGGGCACCACCAGGTTGTCCACCCAAAGCGTGCCGCCTTCCTCCGGGATGAAATACTCGACGGTCCCGCCGGTCGCGGCCGCCGCCTGGAGCGCGTCGCTGGAGTAGGCCTGGGCCAAGGCCACCTCGCCCTGGATCAGCGGCACCTTGGTCTCCGTGCTGAAGCCCTTGACCCGGAGCCGCGCCTGGGCCAGCAGGCTCTGGGCCTGGGCCAGCTCGTCGGCCTTGCGCGTGTTGATCGAATGTCCCTGCGCCCGGAGCGCGGCACCCAGGGTCTCGCGCGCGTCGTCCAGGAGGGTGAACTTGCCCTTCAGGTCCGTCCGACCCAGCAGCTCCTTCCAGGCGCGGATCGGACCCGGAAAGAGCTTCTTGTTGCGCGCAATCCCGGTCGTGCCCCAGTGGATGGGAAGCGAAAACCGGTTCGTCCGGTCCGACGCCCTCCCCATGAAGCGGGGGTCCAGGTTCGCGATTCCCGGAATCCTGGACCGGTCGAGCGGCTCCAGGAGGCCCAGCTGGATCATGGCAAAAACCATGTAATCGGTCGGAACGGCAACGTCATACCCCCCGCCCCCGGCCTGGAGCTTGGCCAGAAGCTCCTCGTTGGACGAGTAGTTGG
>CANFHS010000037.1 GCA_947446835.1 Bacteriovoracaceae bacterium | reverse complement strand
GTGCTCGACAAGTTCCAGAAGATCAAGCACCGGGTGCCGATGCTCTCGCTGGCCAACGCCCTGACCGAGCCCGAGTTCCTGGAGTTCGACGAGCGCGTGCACCGGCTCCTGGATCGCGACCCGTCGGTGCCTTTCGAGTACTTTGCCGAACTCAAGTTCGATGGGCTTTCCATCAACCTGACCTACGAGGACGGCCAGCTGGTCAGCGCCGCCACCCGCGGCGACGGCGAGACGGGCGAAGAAGTCACCCAGAACATCCGCACCATCCGCTCCATTCCGCTCAAGCTCAACACCCGCAAGCCGCCCAGGCTCATCGAAGTGCGCGGCGAGGTGGTGCTGCCCATCGCGGACTTCGAGAGGCTGAACGAGGAGCAGGCCCGTCGCGGGCAGAAGCTTTTTGCCAACCCCAGGAACGCGGCCGCGGGCTCCATCCGGCAGCTCGACCCCAAGGTCGCCGCCTCACGTCCGCTGTCGGCGTTCTTCTATGGCATGGGCCAGGTGGAAGGCGCGCGCTTCGAGACACTTTCCGCCTACGAGGATCAGCTCCAGGAGTGGGGTTTCCGGGTGGGCGAACACCGCACGGTGGCCCGGGGGCCCGGCCAGGTGCTCGACTTCTACCGCGCCATCGAAGCGCGAAGGTCCACGCTTCCTTTCGAAATCGACGGGGTGGTCGTCAAGCTGAACCGCCTTCCGGAGGTCGACCAGGCCGGCACCATTTCCCGCAGCCCGCGCGGGATGATCGCTTTCAAGTACCCGCCCCGCCAGGAAACCACGACCGTGGAAGACATCCTCGTGCAGGTGGGACGCACCGGGGCCCTGACCCCGGTGGCCGTGGTGTCGGCGGTGCGCCTGGGCGGCGCCACCGTGAGGCGCGCCACGCTCCACAACCAGGACGAGATCGACCGCAAGGACATCCGCATCGGCGACCGGGTGCGCATCCAGCGCGCGGGCGACGTCATTCCGGAAGTGGTCGAGGTCGACCTGCAGGTGCGTACGGGCGCGGAACGCAAGTTCACGCTGCCGGACCGTTGTCCGGTGTGCGGAACCCCGGTGGAACGCCCCGAGGGCGAAGCGGTTACCCGCTGCCCGAACCGCTCGGGCTGCGGGGCCCAGGTCAAGGAACGCATCCGCCACTTTGCCATGAAGGACGCCATGGACATCGAGGGCATGGGCGAAAGCACGGTCGAGCAGCTGGTCGACGCGGGCCTGGTACGTTCGGTGAGCGACCTTTACGGGCTCAAGCAGAAGGACTTCCTCACGCTCGAAGGCTTTGCCGAAAAATCGAGCCAGAAGCTCGAGGAGGCGATCCAGGCCTCGTGCTCGCGCGAGCTGTGGCGCCTGATCTTCGGCCTGGGCATCCGGCACGTGGGGGAACGTACGGCCAAGATCCTGGCCAACCACCACGGGTCGTTGGAACCCCTGCTCACGGCCACCCTCGATGAGCTCCAGGAGATCCACGAAATCGGCCCCGAGGTGGCGGGCTCCCTGCATCGCTGGTTTGCGGATGCGGATAACCGCAAGGAGCTCAAGCAGCTGCTCCGCCATGTCACGCCCCAGGCGCCCAAGCGCGGCTCGGGCCAGGGCAAGCTGGTGGGCAAGACGCTGGTCCTGACCGGCACGCTGCCCACTTTGTCACGCTCGGAGGCCACGCAGCTCATCGAGGAGCAAGGGGGCAAGGTGTCGGGCTCGGTTTCCAAGAAGACCGACTACCTGGTGGCCGGCGAAGAGGCGGGTTCAAAGCTCACCAAGGCGCGCGAGCTGGGCGTGACGGTCCTGGACGAGGACGCGCTCAAGCGCCTGGTTTCGGGCTGAGACGCACGCGCGCCTTCAGTCCGACTGCTGTTTCCGCCTCAGCGTTGTCCCGTTCTCGATGGCCCGGAGCATCTTGTCCCAGCGCTCGCACAGGGTCTGGAACCGGTTGACGGTGTTGTTGCACTTGAAGCGGATCTGGCTGTTGGCCTTGGGGGCGGCTATCAGCTGCTCGATGACCTTGCCCAGGCGTTTTCGCTGCTCGATCGGCGGACGCTTGTCCGCGTTGGCCAGGAACTGGTTGTAGATGGCATTGAGCTGGTCCATCTGCTGCTCGGACTCTTCGATCATCCGCTCCAGATCGGCCGTGGTCAGGGCCTCGTCCCCGGAGTCGATGGCGCCCGAGGCCGCCGCCCGTTGCCGGGTCAGCGACAGGTCCTTCTTGTTCGACATCTGCCGGTCGCGGAACCGCTTCCAGGGATCGTCAGCCATGTTGGAAAGTATACCCGAGCGCACTGCATGGGTCACGGATCGGACTCCGGACCCGAAAAAGCCGCCCAATCGCGGGCTTGGCGAAGCGTCCCCCGGGTTGTAGAACTCTGGATCAGCATGAAGATCAAGACCCAGTACTCCTGCCAATCCTGCGGATTCACGAGCGCCAAGTGGCTGGGCCGCTGCCCGGGCTGCGAGGCCTGGAACACCCTGGTCGAAGAGCGGCCGTCTTCGGCCACCAGCGCGCCGGGCCCGGCTGAGGGCAGCTTGGGCGCGGTCCGCGACGAGTTCCGAGGCATGCGCGACGCCGCGCTCGAGGAGGCGGGACTGCACGGGGCGCTCATGACGGCCTCGGGCAAAGGCTGGGTGCCGCTCGACCCGGAAGACGAGGCGGACGACGACGCCGGCGAAAAAGGCACCGCGCGCGGCAAGGGCAAGCGCACCTCGCAGCCGCTGCGCCGCCACGCCACCGGCCTGGACGAGCTGGACCGTGTCCTGGGCGGCGGGCTGGTCACCGACAGCTTCACCTTGCTGGGCGGCGATCCGGGCATCGGCAAGTCCACGCTTCTGCTGCAGATGGCGCGCGGGGTGCTGCAGAAGCAGCCCGAGCTCAGGCTCCTCTACGTGAGCGGCGAGGAATCGATCGACCAGATCCGCGGGCGTGCACTGAGGCTGGGCGTGCAGGGCAAGGGACGCGTGTTCCTGGCGGCCGAAACCCAGCTGGAGCGCGTGTTTGCCTCGGTCAAGGAGCTCAAGCCCCACGTGCTGGTCATGGATTCGCTCCAGACTTTTTCTTCAGGCTTCCTGCAGGGCGCGCCCGGCAGCGTTGGGCAAGTGCGCGAGGTGAGCGCCCGCCTCATGGCCCTGGCTAAGACCGCCGGCATCGCCGTGTGGCTGGTGGGCCATGTCACCAAGGAAGGCTCGATCGCCGGGCCCAAGGTGGTCGAGCACATGGTCGACACGGTCCTCTACTTCGAAGGCGAGGGCGGGCACACCTTCCGGCTTCTTCGCACGGTCAAGAACCGCTTCGGCTCCACGCGCGAGCTGGGCGTGTTCGAGATGGAAGGCGAAGGCCTGCGCGAGGTCTCCAATCCCTCGGCGCTGTTCCTGTCGGAGCGCAAGGAGCCGGCCCCGGGCACGGCCACGGCGGCGTCGCTCGAAGGCTCGCGCCCCATCCTGGTCGAGCTGCAGGCCCTGGTTTCGCCCTCGGGCCTTGCGGTGCCCCGCCGTACTTCGGTGGGCATGGAAGGCTCGCGCGTTTCGCTGATCGCGGCCATCCTGGAGCGCCACATGGGCTTGAAGCTGGCCAACCAGGACCTGTTCTTCAACGTGGCGGGCGGACTCAGGCTTTCGGAGCCTGCGTGTGACCTGGCCGCCGCGGCGGCCATCTGGTCTTCGTTCGAGGACCGGGCTTTTCCCACCGACTGGCTTTTCATGGGCGAGGTGGGCCTGACCGGCGAGGTGCGGCGCGTGTCGCAGATGGAGGCGCGCCTTCAGGAAGCCAAGAAGCTGGGCTTCATGACCGTGGTGGCCCCGCGAGCGGGCTCTTCCCACCCGCACAAGGCGCCCTCGGGCCTCCGGGTCATCGAGCTGGAACGCGTGCGCGAGCTGTCGAAGCTGCTCGAAGCCCCGCGTCCCCGCGCCGAATCCCCCCGCGCCCGGCAGTAGCGCTCAGGCGGTCGTCGCGCGGCGGATGGCCTGGTGCCAGCGCTGGAGCGCCTCTCCGCGTTCGGCCGGCGAGAACGTCGGAGTGAACGAGCGGTCTTTTTTCCAGGTCTGCTCGATGTCGGCCAGATCGGCAAAGATGCCGGCACCCAGGCCCGCGGCAAACACGGCTCCAAGCGAGGTGGTTTCCAGGTATCTGGGGCGATTGAGCTCCACGCCCAGGATGTCGGCCTGGAACTGCATGAGCAGGTTGTTGGCCGCGGCCCCGCCGTCCACGTTCAGGCCGCTGAGCGGCTTGCCCAGGTCCTTTTCCATCGCGCCCAGGATGTCGGCGTTCTGGAAAGCGATGCCCTCCAGAACCGCGCGCGCCAGATGCGCGTGCGTCGTGCCGCGGGTGATGCCCGTGAAAAGGCCCGTGGCCGAAGGATCCCAGTAGGGAGCGCCCAGGCCCGTCAGGGCCGGAACGAACACGACGCCTTCACTCGACGACACGGAACCTGCCAGGGCTTCCACGGAGGCGGCGTCGGGGATGATCTTCAGCCCGTCGCGCAGCCACTGCACGGCGGCCCCCGCGATGAAGGCGCTGCCTTCAAGGGCGTAGGTGAACTCACCCTTCTTGAGCTCCCAGGCAATGGTCGAAACGAGCTTGTGGCGCGAGATGACCGGCTTTTTGCCGGTATTCATCAGGAGGAAGGCGCCGGTGCCGTACGTGCACTTGGCCTGGCCCTCCTTGAAGCACGCTTGCCCGAGCAGCGCCGCCTGCTGGTCGCCCAGGACGCCCGTGACGGGCACACCGTCAGGAAGCGCCGGAAAACCGCGGGTCAGGGCAAAGGTCCCTGCCGAAGGCCTGACCTCGGGCCAGATGTCGGTAGGCACCCCGAGCTCACGGCAAAGGTCCGCGTCCCAGCGGTGTTCGGTCAGGTGGAACGCCAGCGTGCGCGAGGCGTTCGAAGGCTCGGTGACATGCACGGCCGCACCCGAAAGGCGCGCCATCAGGTAGCTGTCGATGGTGCCGGCGGCCAGGCGGCCGGCTTTCCAGGCCTGCTTGACGTCGCTCCAGTTCTCGAGCGCCCAGGCGGCCTTGGTGCCTGAAAAGTAGGGGTCAAGCAGGAGCCCCGTGCGCTCACGGAAAAAATCCTCCAGGCCGCGCTTTTTCAGCTCCTCGCAAAGGCCCGCCGTGCGGCGGTCCTGCCACACGATGGCCCGGCCCAGCGGTTCTCCCGTGGCGCGGTCCCAGAAGCAGAGCGTCTCGCGCTGGTTCGTGATGCCGATGGCAGCCACTTTCCGGGGGTCGATGTGGCGCGTGACCTCCAGGACGGTCTGCACCACGGTGGTCCAGACTTCGCCCAGATCGTGCTCGACCCACCCGGGCTTCGGGAAGTGCTGCTCGAAGTCCACCGAAGCCTCGGCGACGCGATTCAGGTCCTCGTCGATGAGGAGCGCGGTGGTGCCTGTGGTGCCCTGGTCGATGGCGAGAACGTAGTTCATGTCTGGCCAGAAATACCGTTCAGAAAGGCGCGGGGCAACCGGTCCTTTCGGTCGAAAGGCGGAATTGCATAATTAAAGTTTTCAAAACTGCGGGCCGAAGAGAGAGGTGCATGCCAGTCGCTCGTCCAGTCCAAATTGTCATTTCCTTGGCGCTTGCGCTGTCGGTCACCGCGGTCGTGCGGTACTTCGACGTGGAGGCGCGTTGGAAGGCCGCTGAAGAATCCGCCCTTCGCGTGGCGCGCCAGGTGGCCAGCCAGACCGATGGGCTCATCCTGGTCGGGATGGAAAAAGGCGAAGGCGATGCCGTCCGCTGGGCAGCCCAGGTGCTGACCCAGGGAGTGGAGCCCCGGATCTTCAAGGTCAGCAAGATCCAGTTCGAGGCAGGCCAGGCCCCGCTGCCGGGTGCTTCGAACCATCGTCTGGACCGGGGAGCGTTGCAGTTCGAGTACACCGCCCTGGCCCGCCAGAGCGAGTCGACGGGTTTCAAGGTGGCCATGCGGCTTGAGCCGGTGGGCTTCCTGGGAACCCGCTCCCGCCTCGAGGGCGATCTGACCACGGCCGTCTTCTTTGCCGTATTTTCAGGCCTCTTCTTCTTCCTGACCCAGGCACTGGCCCGGAAGGATGAGGAAGGCGGTCTCTTCAAGATCATGAAGCTGGCAGATACCTTCACCACCCAGGCCCGCTCGGGCCTCATGGAACTGGGCACCGGCCTCAGGGATTCCCTGCGTCAGGCGCAGGCTCTGGCCAATGCGGCTGGCAAGTCGCGCGTGCACGTGGTGTCGCTCCGTGAGCGGGTGCACAAAGGGCTCAGGGGCGTGCAGGAAATGCGGGCTCCTTCCAAAGAGCTTCTGGTCAAGGGGCAGCACGCCGAGACGGTGGCCCTGAACCTGGTGATCGAAGCCACCCGCGTGGGCGAAAAAGGCAAAGGCCTGGGCGCCATGGCCGAGGAGCTTTACCGCCACGTGCAGGAGCTGCGCAAATTCGGAGCCAGTGCGGACGAACTCTCGGCGGCACTCGAACAGGACCTGCAGCCCATGGTCACGGATGCGGACCAGGCTTACACCTCGTTCGAGGATCTGCCCAAGACCATCATCCAGATCAACCGCAACGTGAACAAGAGCATGGAGGCCATGGTCGCCCAGGCTCAGCTCATCCAGGAATCGCGCCAGCAGCTGCTCGATCCGGACGGAAAGAAGTCCGCTTAAGCCAGGGCCTTGGCCAGGAAACGGTAAGCTGAAGTGGCCGCCAGAAGTGCGGTGCGCTGGTCGATGTCGTGCTCGGGGTTGAGCTCAAAGATTCCCAGCGACGGCACTTTGGTGTTTTGCCCTGAAAGCTCCATCACTGCGGCAATTTCCATGGGGGTAAACCCTTCGGCGACTGGCGCCGAGACTCCCGGCGCAAAGGCCTGGGCCACGCAGTCCAGGTCCAGGCTCACCACCACGGCATCGCACCGGGAGGAAAGCTCATCCAGGGCCCGGGCGAAGGCGGCAGGAACGTCCTGGCCTCTCAGCTTCTCGAACGGGATCACGGTGACGTTCTTCAGGCTTGCGTAGTCCCGAAGCGACTGGGCATTGCACTGCGCCTGGATGCCGAACTCGACGAGGTCCGGGCCATCGAGCACCCCGTTTTCTATCGCAAGCCAGAAGGGGGAGCCGCTCGTGATGACGGGCGTGGCCGGACGGAGGTCCAGGTGGGCGTCCAGGTTGATGCAACCCAGGCGGGGCTTTCGGCCCAAGCGCTTCTGCAGGGCCTGCCGCAGCCCGAGCAGGTGCGAGTAACCATGGTCGTGTCCGCCGCCCACCACCACGCTGAGCGTGGATGCATCGTCATGCGCCTGACGCACCAATGCCGCTGCGGCCTCATGGTTCCGGGCCACGTCCCGGCTGACCGGAGCGAGCGTCAGGTCGGGGGCGCGTCCCTGGAGCTCGGGCTTGAAACGCGACCAGGCGCGCTCAAAGGCCTGGGGCCCGCGCGCGGCGCCGAGCCGGCCTCCGACGTTCATCACGCCTTGGTGGTCGGGAAGTGAGATCAGGCACCATTTGCTTCGAGGTTTCATTTCCCATAAGATTAAATAACTTCAGGAACAAAATGGACGCTTCCATGGAAAAAAAGTGGTTCATCTACATCGGGGATCACCACGAAGGGCCCTTCAGCGTGGCGGAGATCGGTCAGAAGCTGAGGGACAAGGTGGTGGAAGCCACGTCCTTTGTGTGGTGCGACGGCATGGCCGACTGGAAGGCCATGAATGAGATCACGGACTTTTCGGACGAGCTCTCGCCCCAGAGCCCGGGAAGCCAGCCCGAGCCCCAGGAAATCACGGCAGCCGATGCCATTGTCCTGACCCCTCGCGCCGAGGCCGAAAGCCACGCCGAGATCGAGGCCGAGGAGCCCAGGCCTGAGGTTCATGCTGGCCCGGCCACGCCGCCTGCGACGTTTCCCGGTACCGAGTCGAACGAGCCCCTGCCCACCTTGCCCGGCTATGGCAATGAACCGTGGGGCGAGGGCGAAGCGCCGCCGCCTGCCGCGGCATTCGGTGTCGAGGAACCCCAGGCGCCTTCGCGCCGCTCCGGCGGCCGGGCCCTTCGTCTGGTGGCCGTGGCCTTGCTGCCGGTCGGCGCAGTGGTAGCCTTTACCCAGGGTTGGCTCGATCCGGTCCTGAGCTCGGGTCCTGTGCAGGTGCTCCAGCAGGTCGTCGGCGATGCAGTTCGCCCGATGACCCTGAAGTACGGCACCCAGTTTCCGTTCCTGAGCAACCTGGTGTCCCCGGTTCCTGCCCTGGAGGACATCGAGCCCTCCGAGCTCGAAGGGTTGAGGCTTGCTGCGTCCGCGCCCCTCAGCCAGGGCCCCAAGCTGGAGGTCGCTTTCAGCAAGGAAGATCCCCTGGCTCCGCAGTTCCATGTGGCCACCAATCTTCCTGACAACACGTTTGTCGAGGTCGCCATCGTGGGCATGTCCGACACGCTTCTCAATGCCTCGAGCTTCATGGGCATGGCGCGCGGCACGGTCAGCCAGCGCATGGCCAAGATCGGCCCCATCCGCCCCCGCGACGGGCGCGCAGTGCCTCGCGGAATGTACCAGGTTTTTGCCTTCGAACTGGACCAGCAGCCCGCGGAAGTGTCCCAGCTGCTGTCGAGCCTGCCGTTCAGCCACCTGCACGTGCCGACCGAAGTGGCCTCGGCGCGCAAGCTCATCGCCTACAAGACCTACTTCCTGGGCGGCCCCAAGGATCAGCTCTATACCGAGCGCCTCAAGGAGTATCACGACAAGCTCAAGCAGACCGCCGAGCGGGAGCTGAGCGAGCTCAGGCAGCTCCGGGCCACCCTGGAGGTGGCCATGAACGAATCCATGGCCAAGCACGCGGCCCTTCGTGCTTCGCACAACAAGGCAGCCCGGAACAAGGTCTGGGGCGCGTTCCACGAGAACTGGATGAAGCGCGAGCAGCAGCTGGCGCAGAGCTACCAGAAGTGGAGCCCCGAGCGGAAGGGCGAGTACTTCTACGGAGTCCTTTACCAGTATCTGCAGACCTACGGATTGGCCGTGGCCAAGATGCACGGTCTGCAGCACGCGTTTTACACCGCCTCGGGTGACCCCAAGGCCCAGGAAGCGCAGATCACCGAAGCCCAGGGGTTGGCACAAGGCGCCCACCAGGTGCTCAAGACCAAGATCGATCAGGCCCAGGCCATGCCGGCGACTCCCGCTGGGTTGCCGCGCCGGGAAGGGCTCTGATGGGCAAGGCCCGGGCATCCCAGGCCGGGGCTGAGCGCCGGCGCTCGCCGCGTCGCCAGATCCTGGATGCGTTCGGTGTGTTTGTCGTGGTGCCTTCGTTGGGGGCGCATCGCCTGCGGATGCATGATGTGAGCGATCTGGGGCTGGGCTTTGACATGGATCTGGCCGGCGAGGTGCCCGCGCCCGGTATCCTGAAAGCCGGGCAAGAACTGCCCATCCAGCTGCACTTCAACGCGCAGCTCAGTCTTTCGCTGGTCCTGCGCATCAGCCGAATCGAGGAGAGCGTCGGCGTCCGCCGTGTGGGGGGCGAAATCACCGGTCCCCGGGGCCGCGAGCAGAAGGCGTTTTGCGCCTTTGTGGACCTGGTTGACGCGCTTCTTGAGACCGGCCACTTCGGCGCCTGAGGCCAGCGGACGCGGAAAATCTTTCCCGTTCAGGGCACCGGTCTTGCTTCCGAAGAGACCCTTGGAGGTCGAGTTGCATGTCGCATCCAAGGAACGGAAGCAATGAAGGTGGCGAAACCGGGGTCACGCAGGTCGTGGACTTCAAGCAGGTCCGCCAGTCGCGCATGGAAGAAAAGCGGCGCAACACCCAGCGCATTTTTTTCAAGAACCTGATGAGCGTGTACTGCGTGGTGGGCGATCACCACATGCGCCCCATCGAGCTCATCGATGTGAGCGAGGACGGCTGCTCGTTCCAGGTGCCATTTGACGGCCAGAATCCCTGGCCGAACACCTCAAGCGATCTTCCCATGCGTCTCTACTTCAGCCAGGACACCTATGTTCCCGTGGTGTTCCGCGTGCAGAACTCGACGACCAGCATCGACAACGGCGTGCGTTACCAGCGCTTTGGCTGCTCGGTCGACAAGACGCTTTCCAGCTACCCGGCCTATGAGCAGTTCGTGCGCTTTCTGGGCGCCTACAGCGAACATGCCCACAAGGACAAAGGCGACGTCAGCGTCTTTTATCTTTGAGGTTCCTTGGCAGGATAAACTTCCTGCGCAACGCGGTGCTCGTTCTCGAGGACCGCGTTCGCATTTTCGCCGCTCGGACGATCGGTGGGAAGATCCAGCACGGCCGGACTGCGGTTCTGACGATGGGTAGGCGAGAGCCTGGCCGCATCATCGTCGGCCAGGAGGTTCTGGAGCTCACCGCGCCCTTCCTGCGTCACGTCCAGGGACTCGGTCGTTTCGCGTGCCAGGCGGGTGCGGGTCGAGGCCTGGGCCGCAACCGTGCCCAAGGCCAAGGCCAGAGCGACTCCTGAGTGGATCATCCATGCCGTTGCACCGGACTTCATGTGCGGTACCCCCGCCCAGAAGTCTAGCACAGCTGTGGAGCGGGCAAGGGTCCCTGGCGGCTCAGGCCGCCGACTTTTTACCCGAAGAAGGCTTTTGGCCTTTCTTGTCGTCCTGGGCCATCCAGTCCGCCAGGATCTTGGCGGCCTTTTCGGGATGTTTTTCGGCCAGCGCCTTGACCTTTGCGGCCAGCTGAACGAGCTCAGCCCGGGAAGGCGCCTTTTCAGGGGCCTTGTCCGGGCGAGCAGGTACTTCCTTCTGCCGTTGTGGTTGCGGCGGAAATTTCTTGGAACTTGAGCCTTGGCTCATGGGCCCTCTCAGACCTCGGGCATGCGCTGGGGCTTGAGTTTGCCCTGCGACTCGAGGGAATCGATCTGGTCCTGGGTGATGGAGCCCACGAAGACTTCGTCGCCGACGAGCGAGAAGGCAAACCAACGGTCACCCATCTTCTGGTACAGCACCTCGACGGTTTCAGTGGTGGCGACCGAAGCGGGGTATTGAGCGGGGGTGTTGGTTTTTTTCATGGCGGGTCTCCTTCCGTGGACCTTGGGGGAAGCCATCAGTGGCTACATAGGCCGTATCGACGGACGCGCGCCTTCCTTAACGGAGAATCTTTTGCCGGGTCGGGTGGGGCTGGACCGTCTTGCGCGCCTTACAGCGCCGTTCATCTGCGCGCTTTACAGCGCGACCAACTGACCGTTGATGTTCGGGTCAAAGTTGTCGGTGAACAGATAGGTGCCCGAGCTGGAAAGGGTGAAAGCGTAGCCGCTGGGCGCCTGCAGGGACGAGCGCTGGTAGATGGGGCTCGGCGGGATGCTGGGAATGCCGACCGGCACCAGCTGATGGTTCAGGAACGCGCCGTCGTAGTTGACGTGGATGATCGTGCCGGTCGCCACCGTGCACACGAAGCCCGTCACGGGCGCCATGAAGCGCTGGGCCCCTTCCTGGCAGCCGCAGCGCCGCTCCAGGCTCGAGTCGCCCACCAGGATCAGGGCCGAGCCCGACTGGCAGGCGCTTTCGGCCGCGGTCAGGGTGCCGGGAATCTGGGGCCCACAGCCCGAAAGGGCCCAGGCCAGGAACAGCGCCAGGAGCGAAAAAATTTGTACCCGGGGTCGCATGACCGGTAGAACTAACCACACTGCATGGAACAACTCCAGAACCTGGAAGCTTGGGAAAAGAAGTTCGAGCAAAAGCTCCGCGAGGCCGATCTGGGCAATGACCCCGCCCATGACCTGGCCCATTTCCATCGCGTGGTCACCACGGCCAAGCGCCTGGCCCTGGAAGAAGGCGCCGACCTGGGGGTGGTGGTTCCGGCTGCCTGGCTGCACGACCTGATCAATGTGCCCAAGAACGACTCCCGTCGTTCGCAGGCGTCGCGCCTTTCGGCCGATGCCGCCACCGAATGGCTCAAGGCCGAGGGCTATACCCTGGGGTCGCTGGACGCCATCCGGCACGCCATCGAAGCCCACAGCTACTCGGCCCGCATCGAGTGCCGGAGCGTGGAGGCCTGCGTGGTCCAGGACGCCGACCGGCTGGATGGCCTGGGCGCCATCGGCATTGCCCGGGTTTTTGCCGTGGCTGGCCTGCTCCGCAGACCCATTTACGACGCCCAGGAGCCCTTTGCCCGCACCCGTCCGTTGGACGATCTGGCCTCCACGATCGACCACTTTTACGTGAAGCTGTTCCGCACCGCCCGCACGCTCCAGACCCGGGCCGGCCAGGAAGAGGGCCTGAGAAGGGCTGAATTCATGAAGACTTACCTCGATGAGCTGGGCCGCGAGATTGGCGAAAAGCCCGTGCCTCCGTTCGAGGGCGAAATCTGCACCTGGCCCCATCCCGAGCCCGAGCCGTCCCGGTCGGGCAGCCGCTGAGCGGGCCATCTATTACTTTAGGAATGCCGTGGCCTGTCATCCGATGCTTGCGTTCGGAGTCAGGTTTAGGTAAGAACCGGGCTCCTTCAGTCATTCGGTTGGACCCGTAGCTCAGTTGGATTAGAGCGTCAGACTACGGATCTGAAGGTCCCAGGTTCGAGCCCTGGCGGGTCCGCCATAAAATCTTGGAAATGAAAAAGGCTCCGGTTACCCCGGGGCCTTTTTCATTTCCAGGGTCTTCGTGTGTTCCGCCAGGGCGAGAAGCGAGCGAGCGACCGCGATGGACTCTCCAGTGGAGAGTCCGCGCGGGGTGGCGCGCAGGACGCGCGACAAAGCGAACGAGGGGAGCCTACGCAGGAAGGGACAGGAGTCCCGACCGTAGGAGGCGAGCCCTGGCGGGTCCGCCATCGACCAAAGCAAAAATCAGTGAAAGGCCAGCAAGCGAAAGCGAGCTGGCCTTTCGCTTTTGTGGATCTCAAATCCTTGTCGAAGGCTGGGCTCGAACCGACTGAGCGACCGCGATGCGATGTCCAGTGGACATCGGGGCGCGGGCAGCCACGCAGGAGGCGTGGCTGAGCGAGGGAGCCGCCGGCGGAGCAAGGAGCGGGACGCGACGAGCGCGAGCCGGCGAGCCCTGGCGGGTCCGCCATCTGAAGTCAACAAAGCCTCGGTCTTCGGACCGGGGCTTTTTTGTTTTGTGGGATAATTTGGGTGCCGCCAGCGCGAGAATGGATAAAAACGACGGCGAGGAAGAACCCATGGCAGCGAGAAACAAGCCCAACGAGATCAGGCTCACCCGCATCTACGATGCTCCCGTCGAGGGGGTCTGGGACGCCTGGACGGACCCGAAGAAGGTCGCCCAGTGGTGGGGACCGCGCGGCTTCACGCTCACGACCCACAGCAAGGACCTGCGCCCGGGCGGAAATTGGGCCTACACGATGCATGGGCCGGACGGGACCGATTACGAGAACAAGACCCTCTACCACGAGGTCGAGAAGCACTCGAAGCTGGTCTACGACCACGGGGGCAACGACGATCGCCCGCCCCTCTTCCGGGTCACGGCCACCTTCGCCCGCCTCGACAACGGCCGGACCGAATTCGACATGATCATGGCACTGCCCACGCCTGAAGCCGCAGCGGAGACTCGCAAGTTCGTCAAGATGGCCGGCGGGGAATCCACCTGGGATCGGCTGGCCGAGTTTCTGGAAAAGGAATCGACGGGCAAGGAGATCTTCGTCATCAATCGGAGCTTCGACGCGCCGATCGAGTGGATGTACGCGATGTGGAGCGATCCGAAGCATTTGGCCCAGTGGGTCCCTCCGACCGGCTTCACCATGCAGTACCTCGAAGCCGACCTGCGACCCGGCGGGAAGGCCTTCTATGTGATGGAAGGCCACGGGATGAAGATGTTCGGCAAGGCCCACTACCTCGAGCTCACGAAGCCCGATCGCATCGTTTACACCCAGCAGTTTGCCGACGAGGCGGGAGGGGTCGCGCGGCATCCGATGGCGCCCACCTGGCCCGAGACGATGAAGACCCTCGTGCGGCTCACGGCCGAGGGCCCGGAACAAACCCGCGTGACTCTGACGTGGGAGCCACACGGAAACGTCTCGCACGAGGAGCTTGAGACCTTCGTCAAAGGCCGCGCCGGAATGACCGG
>CANFHS010000036.1 GCA_947446835.1 Bacteriovoracaceae bacterium | reverse complement strand
AGGGAAAAAAGAACACCCCCACTGTCAGCACGGCAAAGGCCGCGCGCTCGGCCATGTGGCCCAACCGGGCGTGGGCCGCCTCGTGCAGCAGCACCGCGCGGAACTCCTCGGGGTCGGGCCGCCGGGCCAGGGCGCGACTCAGCAGCAGCCGGTCACACAGCAGCAGCGCGTTCACCGAGCCCCGGCGCCCCCGGCTGCGCAGCCAGTAGGCGCGCGGCGCCCGCGCCAGGCCGGCCTCACCGACAAAAATCTTTTCCAGCCGTGCCAGCACTTCGGGGTCGCGCACGGGCTCCACCCCCAGAAGCGCCGAAGCCACCCAGCCCCCGGCCCGGAGCATCAGCCAGAGCAGAAAGCCCACGTTCCAGGCCTGCGCCAGGGCGGAGCAGCCCACCACGGTCCAGACCCAGGGCAGCTCCCCTTCACGCGCGGCAGCCACCAGGAAAGCCACGGGCACTCCCAGCACCGACAAGCTTGCGCTCGTGACCAATGCCAGAGCCCCCAAGGTGCCCAGCACCCGGATTGCTGCAATGCGGCGGATTCGACGCCAAAGGCTACCCATCCCCCACTCTTCGGCAAGCCGACACGCCAGCTGGAGGTGGGCAAAAAATACCGGAAGAACCCGGGGCGTTTATCCCCTATCCTGGAACCATGCTGAACGACCAAGAGCTCGAAAGAATCTCGACCCAAGCGCAGTCCCAGGACATCCCCACGCTGGTGGCCGAAATCCACCGCCTGAGGACGTTTCTCCAGGAAATGGGGACCGCCGTCGAAAGCCGCCTCGATGAGATCGAAGGCTATCGGCAAGAGCTGGTGAACGAGAACGCTCGCCTGCTGGCGGTCAAGGACGGCTTCCAGGCCGAACGCGATGCTTGCCTGGCGCTTCTGGCCAAGATGTCGCTGAAAGCCGGCATCAACGCGGGCTTCACCGCCGCCCAGCAGCTGGCCATCGAGCTTCCGGCCGGCCAGGTTTCTTGGGAAATCAGCGCGACCGAGGCTCATCTGTTCCAGGACCTGCCGGCGTACACCCAGCCCGTCCAGGAGCAGGCGCTCATCGAAAAGTACCAGCTCGTGATGAACCCGGGCGAGCTCTGAGCTCCCCGCCCGTCATCCCCTAGCGCGGCATCCACCCAGGAAAAGCGCTCAGCAGCTCTTCCTGGGAAAGCTCCCGCCATTTCCCGACCGGCAGATCGCCCAGCTGCAAGCCCCCGAACCGGATGCGCTTGAGCCGTACCACCTCGAGCCCCACCGCCCCGCACAGGCGGCGCACTTCGCGGTTCTTGCCGTGGCACAGCTCGATCTCCAGCCGGCTCTCGCGGCCGGACACCTTGAGCACGCCGACCCGGTCCGCACTGAGCCGCTCGCCTTCCGAGTCCACCCCGCGCTCCATGGCCCCCACGCGCTCGGGAGTGGCCTCTCCGCGCACCTCGGCCACGTAGACGCGCGGAACTTCATGCTTCGGGTCCAGCACCCAGTCTCCGAGCCGTGAATCGTTGGTCAACAGCAGCAGCCCCGACGTGTGCTGATCCAGGCGACCCACCGGCATCAGGCCCGAGGGCAGATCTTCCAGGACCGAGAAGATGGTGGGACGCCCCTTCTCGTCGCGTAGCGTGGTCACCAGCCCCTTGGGTTTGTGGAAGAGCACGGTCCGCGTCGCGGGCTTTTCCCTCAGCTCCCCGTCGACCTCGATTCGCGCGGTTTCGGGGCGGACGCCCGCCAGCGGATTCCGCACCGGCTTGCCGTTCACCCGGACCCGGCCACCCAGGATCCATTCCCGGGCCTGGGTCCGGGAACCCAAACCCAGCTTGGAAAAGGCCCGCTCCAGAGCCACCTCGCCCTTGCGGTAGGGCGACGCCTTCTTCGTGCTCATGAGCGGGCGCTCAACCTCAGCGGGAAGCTGCGGGTGCTGCCCCGGCTTCCTGCCAGTACCAGTGCAGGAGCAGGGTCTTGGAGGTTTCCGGCGAAGTGCCCCAGCTTGCTGCAATCTCGCCGTTCAGGTCCTCGGCCAGCTTGACCTCTCCGGCCTGGGCCGCCTTCAACGCCGGCGCGATCTTCGCGAACGGCACTCCGTAGAACCGCTCGGTGAAAGCGCGCACGTCGGCCTCCTGCATGGGCCGCGCGGAAAGCAGGGTCCATTCCTGCAGGCCGCGGGTGATGCGGAGAGCGGTCTCCTCGCTCAGCGCGGGCAAGCCCGACGCATCCAGGTACTTGGCGCGCAGGTGACTGGCCGCCACTTCGGCCAGGCGATCCTCCTCGGACCCCACGTCGCTCATCAGGTCGCGGCCCCGGCCCGCGTCGTTCTGCGCGTTCACGGCCCAACCCCAGGCGTCGTAGATGACGCCCGAAGGCGACCACCACTGCTCGAAAGCCTGCATGTTCTGGGGGCGCAGGTACCAGTAACGGTCTTCCCAGGCCTCCGCGCGAGCGCCCCAGGAGTGGTAGGTGCATCCGGCCACCGGATTCTGGTCAAAGCCGCAGGCGTGCCCGAAAGCATCGTACCAGGCCCAGTAGTAGGGATCGTAGGGCTGGGAATTGCGGGAACAACCCGACAGCGAACCCGCCAGGCAAACCCAAAGAACTGCGACTCCGAAAAACGACTTCTTCCATGCGCGCATCGGATGCTCCTTAGAGCCTCGAACGCTAGTCGCCACTGGAGGGCTTGGCAAGCAAAGGCGACGGACGCTGCGCGTCAGCCCGCCGCTTTTTCCGCGGCCTTTCCTGAGCCCTTTTTGCCGCCGCTCTTCTTCTTCGCGGGCGCTTTCTTTTCAGAGCCTTTTCCGGCTCCCTTTTTACTGTCGCCCTTCTTGTCGCCACGCTCATTGAGCAGCGCAACGGCCTGCTCGACGGTGAGCTGCGCCGGATCCTGATCTTTGTGCAGCGAAGCATTCGTGCTGCCGTGCTTGACGTAAGGCCCGTACTTGCCTTCGTACAGGCCGATGGGCTGGGCATCTTCGGGATGCGGACCCACCTCGCGGATCAGCTGGGCCTGACCACGGCCCTTCTTCTCCTGCGCCAGCAGCTCCACCGCGCGCTCCAGCGTCACAGTGTAGACGTTGTCTTCCTTCTTCAGCGACCGGAAGTTGCCGTCATGCACGACGTACGGGCCGAAGCGTCCGTTGTTGGCCTGGACGGGCTTGGTGGTCTGCGGGTGCAACCCCAGCGTGCGCGGCAGCGACAGCCACTGCACGGCCTGAGGAATGGTCACCGACCGCGGATCCACGCCCTTGGGCACAGAAGCGCGACGGGGTTTGGGCTGGTCTTCCGTCACCTCACCCAGCTGCACATACGGACCGTACCGGCCCGTCAGGCAGTAGATGAACTCGTGCGTATCGGGATGCTGTCCGATGGGCTGAGGGCCCTTCTTCTGGATCTCCAGAAGCTCCTGCATCTGGTCGAACGAAAGATCGGCCGGCGCGACGTCTTCAGGAATCGAGGCGTGGACCTCGTTTTCCTGCTTCTCGTTCTGGACCAGGTAGGCGCCAAAGCGCCCGATCTTGACCTCGACGCCCTGGAGGTTCGGCAGCACCACGGTGCGCGACACGTCCGGCTTGATCTTGCGTTCCTTTTCCTTGACCTGCTCCAGGAGCCCCGACTTGCCGAGGTAGAATTCCTTGAGGTACGGCAGCGACTCGAGCTCGCCTTCGGCGATCTCGTCCAGCGACTGCTCCATCCGGGAAGTGAAGTTCAGGTCCACGAGCTGGTCGAAGTGGTTCTCCAGCAGCTGCACCACCGCGAAACCGGTGAACGAGGGAATGAGCGCGTTCTGGACCTTGCGGACGTAGCCGCGGTCGATGATGGTCGACATGATCGACGCGTAGGTCGACGGACGGCCAATGCCCGCGCGTTCCATGGCCTGCACCAGCGACGCTTCGGTGAAGCGCGCGGGAGGCTTGGTCTCGTGGCCCTGCGGCTCCACCTGGTGGGGCCGGATCTTGTCGCCGACCGCGAGCGCGGGCAGCACCACTTCCCGGTCGTCGAGCGCGGCCTGGGTGTCGTCCGCCCCTTCGACGTAGGCGCGGATGAAGCCCGGAAACAGGATGCGCGTGCCGGTGGCCTGGAAAACCGCATCGCCGGCCTGGATCTTCACGCTCATGGAGCGCTTCTTGGCCTCGGCCATCTGGGTCGCCATGGTGCGCTTCCAGATCAGCTCGTAGAGCGCCAGCTCGCGTCCGGCAAGGCCCGTGTCCTTGGGATGCACGAACTCCTGGCCGGCGGGGCGGATGGCTTCGTGGGCTTCCTGCGCACCCTTGGACTTGGCCTCGTACTGGCGCGGCTCGGGAGACAGGTACTCCTTGCCATAAAGTTCTTCGACCTGGGTCCGGGCGGCGCGGATCGCTTCCTGCGACAGGCTCGGCGAGTCGGTACGCATGTAGGTGATCAGGCCTTCCTCGTACAGCGCCTGCGCCGTCCGCATGGCATCGCGCGAAGACAGCCCGAGCTTGCGGTTGGCTTCCTGCTGCAGCGTCGAGGTGATGAACGGAGGCGCCGGCCGCGAAGCCGAGTCCTTCTCCTCCACCGACACCACGCTCCACTCCAGCCCCCGCACGCGCTGGGCGATCTCGTGGGCCTGGTCCTCGTCGATGACGATGACGTCCTTGCCCGCAGCGAGCTTGCCCGTGGTCTCGTCAAAGTCCTTGCCGCTCGCCACGCGCTTGCCGGCCACGCTCTGCAGCCGGCTCTCAAAAAGCTCACCCGCAGGAGCCACATTGGAACTGCGGTTCGCGACCTGGGTCAGCTCGGCCTGGATGTCCCAGTAGGAGGCTTTCTGGAACCGGATGCGCTCACGCTCGCGCTCCACGATGATGCGCAGAGCGGACGACTGGACGCGACCGGCAGAAAGGCCGTAGGCGATCTTTTTCCAGATCAGCGGCGACAGCGTGTAGCCCACCAGGCGATCCAGCACCCGGCGCGTTTCCTGGGCGCGGACCAGCCGCATGTCGATGGAGCGGGTCTGGGTCAGGGCCTTCTCGATGGCGCTCTTGGTGATCTCGTGGAACACCATGCGTTTGACAGGGACCTTGGGCTTGAGCAGCTCGGTCAGGTGCCACGAAATTGACTCTCCCTCACGGTCTTCGTCGGTCGCCAGGTAGAGTTCGTCGGATTCCTTGAGCTTGCGCTTCAGGTCCTGGATGACCTTCGACTTGCCCTTGGGCACGATGTAGAGCGGCTCAAAGTCCTTTTCGACGTTGATCCCGATCTTGGTCCACTCCTCCTTCTTCATGGAGGCGGGGATATCCGCTGCCGACTGAGGCAGATCTCGGACGTGGCCGATGCTTGCCTCGACAACAAAACTTTTCGGGAGGAATTTTCGGATCGTCTTGGCCTTGGTGGGCGACTCGACGATGACCAGGGCTCGTTTGGTCATAGTTTCTTTGGACTGGAGCATAGCACGCGATCCCGAAACTTCCATTTTTTCGTTCCGAGGTTTTGCCTTACAATTGAAGCATGTCGCCGCGCGCTCCTCTCGCATCCCAGAAACCACACCCCAAGAGTCCCAAGAAGCCCGCCAAGAATGAGCCGAAAAAGGCTCATTCTGCAGCGCATCCCGGAAAGTCCGGAGCCGCCGCGAAAGGCGCAGCCCCTGCCTCCAACAAGGAGGCAGCAGGCCGTGGCAAAAACCTGGTGGGTGGTACCGAACGGCAGAAGCCCGTGCCCCCCGAAAAGGAACGCCGGCTGACCGACCGGAAAGTCGTCGTGCGCAAGGGGGCCGACCCCAAGCAGAAGCCCAGGAACCAGGTGGAACAGGGCCTTTGCCGGGTCATCGGCTGCACGGCGCCCGCCACGACGAACGGCTACTCGCGTGCCTGCTACATCAAATACTGGAAGCAGATCAAACAGAAGGAGCAGATCCTTTCCGAAGGGACGCTCCAGCGTTACATCCGCGAGCTGGTCGAAAAATATCCCGAAAAGACTCTTCTCGCGGTAAAGCACGATCTGGCCTCCGATGACGCCTACGCGCAGATGATCCGGGACTTGGACCTTTACGGCGGGATCGACGAGCTCGAACACGCCCAGTCCCCGCAGAATGCGATGGATGACGAAGAGGCCGAAAACGACATCGACTCGATCAAGAAGGTGATCGACAAGGAGGAGGACCTCTTCTGATCCCGTTCCGCTCCAGCCGCACGTTCCGCGACCGCCTGCTGACCCTGGCCGTGACCGGCTCCCTGGGCCTGGGCGTGTCCGCTACCGCGGCAGAGGCCCTGCCTCCGGCCGCGCCAGAACTCCATGCCCCTTCGCCCCAGCCTGCGTCCCTGGCCACGCTCTGCCAGGACGCCTTGCTGCATCTGCCCGGCAAACCGGTTTCCGAGGCCGTGAACCAGCTCTGCCACCAGGCCCACCAGCTCAACGGCTGCGTCAGCGTCCAGGGCCGCAGCATTTTCCACCTGGATCGTCCTTCGGCACGGCCGGGCGGCCGCCGCATCCTGGTTTTTTCGCTGACCCACGGGGATGAGACCGAAAGCGGCGCTTTGGCGCGCCTCTGGCTGGAGCGCCTGGCGCAGGTCGACGCGCGCAATTCGTGGCGATTGGTGCCGGTGCTGAACCCGGACGGGCTGCTGGCCCACACGCGCGTGAACGCGAACAGCGTCGACATCAACCGCAACTTCCCCACGCGCGACTGGGAAAAGAACGCGCTCCAGTTCTGGAAAAAAACGGCAGCAGGTCACCCCCGGCGTTTCCCGGGCAAGACCCCGGGCAGCGAACCGGAGACCCGGTGCGCGGTGGCCCAGATCGAGGACTTCAAGCCCGACCTCATCGTGTCCATCCACACGCCCTACGGGGTGCTGGACTTCGACGGACCGTCGACTTCCCTGCCCCGGGTGGGCCGCATGCCGGCCCGGCGCTTGGGCACTTTCCCGGGGAGTCTGGGTCGATTCATGTGGAACGACCGCAACGTTCCCGTGCTGACGGTGGAGCTGCACGAAGGCGCGCGCCCCATCGCCATGAGCGACGCCGAACGGCTTCAGGACCAGCTTGGGGACCTGGCGCTTCGCATTGCCAAAGCGACCGGCGGCAGCTCCAAAGCCGCCGGCAAGCGCCCCGGGGCCATGGCCCAGACCGAGGGCGGTCCGGCAACCCCTTGATGTTCAACGCTTTTTAACCCCAGCGCCTCTTTTTTCAATATACTTGAGTTTATTGATCAAATGTAATAACTCTCCGCTCCGTGAAAACTGGAACGGTCGTTTTGGGAATTCTGAGTCTGACCTGCTTGAGCCCCTCGGCCAAAGCATCGCAGGTTTCTCTCCTGAGCTTCGACGCCATCGTCCGGGAGGCAGGTAAGGACGAAGTCCTGATCGTGGCCCCCCGCTACTCGAACCACCCCATCAGCGGCCACTCGGACGCCGCCACCCTTTGCCAGCTTCTGGGCTTCCGCCCGGCCCGCGAGGCCGAAACGTCGATGGAGACGCGCCCGCCGCGCGGCGGTTCCGAAAGCGCACTCATCATCAGCCGCAACGGACTGGCCGAAGCGATCGAGCCCCAGGCCCAGCGCCTGGTGCGCGCGATCGAGTGCCGCTCCGGCTGAACCTCAGCCCACTCCAGGGCTGCCGGCTGCGGCAGGGCCCGCGCCCGACGACTCTTGCCAGGCCCCGAGGCGAAGCGAGCCCAGGGCCACCGCAGCAGTCACTCCGACCGTGAACAGCACCGACGACCAAAGTCCCGCCACCAGCACCATCCCGAGCGGAAGCATCAGGTTGGCCAGGTAGAAAATGGCCAGGGAGCGCGGATTGACCCGCACCAGCCATCGCGAAACCCCCAGCCCCTCGAAGGCACCCATGATGGCCAGGCCCGTGACATACCAGCCGAACAGGTTCGACCAGGGCATGCCGTAAAAGGTCCCGGGCTTTTCCCAGATCCAGAAGGGCAGCAAGAAGCTCATGGCGGGATCCAGCGTCAGGTCCCACATCAAGAGCAAAAGCGAGCCCACGCCGATGCGGTAAACCCGCGCCGGATGCCGACGCGACAGCCAGGTGGCCAGCCCGAAGCTCGGAATCGCCATGACAAACCAGCTGGGCGGAATCAGGAACGGGACCTTGCCCAGGAACTTGGCCCCCAGCAGCGACGTGTACTCGTACTTGCCGAACGGAATGCCGAAGCTCGTTCCCAGGAACTCGGACAAGCCGCTCAGCGCCACCACCGACACGAACGCCGCCAGCCAGCCCCAACGGACTTCGCTCCACAGCAGCAACAGCAGCGTGACCAGCGAAACCAGGATCTGGCCCTGCGCGAAAGCCGCGTTGGCCACCGCAAACACGGGCACGGACCAAGGGTACCGGGCCAGCCACTCGGGATGACGACCAAAGGTCGCGAAGCCGAAGATGGAAACCGCATTGAGCGTTACCAGGACCCCGAGCATGGCCCGGGAAAATTTACGGGTGGTCATTCCCAAGAAATAAGGGTCCGCGACGAGGAACGCAAGCGACGCGAGCTGCCGCCGTCATCCATCCGCAATTCGACCTGCAGACCGGAAGCCTCCAGCCGTGCCCGCTCGGTCGAGGTCACTTCCCGGCCGTCCCGCAGGATCAGCTTTTCGAAATGGCCTCCGTTCCCGATGCTCTTCTGGATCACGCCCAGCTGCGCGGCGCCCGGCACGCCCTGGCCCCGAAGCCAGCTCACCGGAATCGTGCCCAGAAGCCCCCAGAGAGTCGCGGAAGGATCGAAATCGGTTTCCACGACCAGCCGGTCCAGCTGACGGATGTTCTTCAGGTAAGGCAGATCCGACTCGCTCGGCGAGATGTCCACGATGTTCAGGCGCTTGGGCTGGGGCAAGCGATTCAGGAAGTCCATGGCGTAATAACGGGGCCAGGAGGTGCTCACGAACTGGAGCCCGCCCAGGTCCTTGGGAAACTCGAGCAGCACGCCCTGCTCTCCATCCGCCTTGGGAAACCGTCCGGTGTTGAACACCACCCAGCTCTCCGGACCCAGCAGCGCGTAGGCGTCCAGGTCGCCCTGGGAAATGGGGTACTGCTGCACCGAGATCCAGAGCCTGGCAAAGCCGGCCTCCCGGATGCGACGGATCTCGGAGACCAGCGGCTGATCCTGGAACAGGAACATGGCCTGCGGAACCTGTTTGGCCAGCGCCTGGAACTCCGGCAGCAGCGCCTGCCGGGGCGGCTCCGTGAAGCGTAGCTCGATGCGAGTGGCCTCGGGCAGCCGCACCAACCGCGCCAGATCGGCCGCGCTCGGCGTGGAAACGGTCACGCGATAGGCTTTGGGACCCGGCACCTTGGCCAGCCGGGCCAGCTCTGCCTCGCCAGGGGTGTGGCTCAGCACGAAGGTGGTTTCAAACGCGGCCCAAGCGGGGCTGGCCAGGGCGAGCAGGAAGACTCCGAGCCACCCACCCGCGATACCCGATTTCATGCGTTTCTCCTGAGCGCCATCAGCGCGTGGCGACCGTCATGACGGGACATCCACTCCAGCACTTCAAATCCTGAGCGCTCAAAGAGCCAGGCCAGATCCTGCGGTGTGTAGCGGCAGTGTTCCGAAAAATGGGTGAATTCGTCCTCGGTCTCAGGGCGCTTCCCGTCGAAATAAGTCTCGATAGGCTGACGCACCCAGTCGTAAACAATGAGAGTGCCGCCCGGACGCAAAATTCTCGCGCACTCATCGATGAGGCGTGTGGGAACTTCCATCTCGTGGAGGACCATCGAAGCCACCGCCAGATCGACCGAGCCTGGGCCGATCTCGGCGATGGGTGGGGCCGCCAGGTCGCGCACCACGATGCGGATCCGGCCCGGCACCTGCTCGGCGTTCTGGCGCGCGCGTTCCAGCATGCTGGGCTGGGCGTCCACCCCGGTCACCACCGAAGCAGGAAACCGCCGCGCCAGATCCACCGTCAGGAGCCCGGGGCCGGTGCCCAGGTCCACCAGCTGGAGCGGGGCCCGGTCGCGCGGCAGATGGGCGTCCACGAAGCCCCAGAACACGGGATCAAAGCGTCCCGCGTGGCTTCTCACCATCGTTTCGGCGAACTCCTCGAAGTCCCGGTGATGCGCCTCCAGATGCCGCTGCGTCCGCGGCTCCAGTCCCGATTCTTTTTTCACGAGTGGCCTCCCCTATTCCTTCCTTTTGACCTACACCAGACAGCAATGAACGCAACTTTTCTCGCAAGAGGTCTGGGCCTCGGCGCACTGCTGCTGCAAAGCCTTGCGGCGTCTTCCGGCTGGGCCGCCACCGAACAAGCCGTGGGAAGTTATGCGGCGGGCCGACTCGTGAACGCGGACCGCCTTCCGGAATCAGGAACCGGCTTCGTGAAACTCTTCGTGCCGCGCGACCGGGGCTGGCTGACCCGTGAACTTTCGGACGTCGTGCAAGGCGTGGCGTCACGACTGCACCAGAGGTTTCCCGAGGGCGAACGCCTGCAACTCGGCGACAGCTCTGGCCGTGAGGGAGGGCCCATTTCGGGGCATGCCAGCCACCAGAACGGGCTGGATATCGACATCGCTTTCCTGCGCGCCAACCACACCGAGCAGGACCCGCAGCTCACCACGGGATTCCAGGAAGTCTTTGTCCGCAACGGAACGCTTTCCCGGAACTTCGACCTGCGACGCAACTGGTTCCTGGTTCGCGCTTTTTACGCCACGGGGCGGATCAACCGGATGTTCGTGGATCCCGCCATCAAGCGCGCTTTCTGTCGCGCCGCGGGCAGCTCGCCAGATGCCTGGACCACCGAGGTGCTGCGGCGGCTTCGCCCGCTGGCCGAGCACGACGACCATGTCCATGTGCGGCTGCTGTGCCCGGAGGCCAGCCCGCGCTGCGTCCCGCAAGAGGCGCCTGAGCCGGGCTCAGGCTGCGACGCGGTCAGCCTCAGAAGATCCGGGTAACCGAGCCGCCGCGCGGAGTCGGGCCCGCGACGGGGGCCTGCTCTTCCAGCAGGCGCTTCAGCCACAGGTTCTCGGCTTTGAGCTTGAGGCGCTCCTCGTGCTCGCGCTCGAGCTGGGACTTCATCTCCAGGAATCGCTGCCGCAGGATTTCGTTTTCTGCCCAAAGGTCGCTGCCGGTCATGGCCGAAGCTTATACTGAATCACTATACAAAAGGGAAGCCCCCTTCCCACCCACCCCGGTGACCCTGGGCGCGAAGCGTCATCAGCTCTTCCTTAACAGACGGCCTATTCTGGGCTAACCCTGGGAAGGCATGCTGAAATCCCCATTCCTGGTGGTCGCGTTGGTGGTCGATTTGACGATCCAGCTCCTGGGCACCCCTGCCCGCGCGGAAGCCTGGGAAGCCCCGTTCCAGGGCCCCGCATCCCAGGGAAAACTCGTCCTGTCGGGTCAAGCCACGCAGGGAGTGGACTGGTCCAGCCTGCTGGACCCCGCGCAAACCGGCGACATCCTCTTCGGCGTCGTTCTCAAGGGGCCATCGCCCTTCGAAAAGGACGCTGACCGCCCCTTTGCGCCCGCCTCGACCTCAAAACTCTTCACTTCCGCGCTGGCCCTGGATCGGCTTGGGGCCGACTACCAGTTTTCGACCTGGCTCAATTGGCGCGTTTCCCGCAGCACCGGCTCGGCGGTCGCGCTCGACCTGGAGATCCTGGGCAGCGGGGACCCCAGCTGGGGCCTGCGCGAGGTGGAAAGCGAGCCCTTTGCCCGCATCGACAGCCTGGTGCGCGCCCTGCAGGACGCCGGGATCCAGGAAATCCGCGGACCCATCCAGGTCCGCTCGCGCGATCCCCGACTGGACACCACCGAAGCGCCGGGCAGCTGGGACCCAGCCGACCTGACCCACTGCTACGGCACCGCTCCCCAGGGATTCAGCGTGGCCGAAAACTGCTCCACGCTGAGGGTGAGCTCTCCCACCCGGGCCGAGTTCGAGGAACCTGGCATCCCCACGCCCGTGGAGCTCAAGATCCAGAACGGGGACCGCACGGAGCTTGAGCTGGAGTGGGTGCAGGTGCGCGGAAAGCCGCAGCGACTGCGCGTGAAAGGCACCTGGCACGCGGGCGACTCCAAGGCATCCATCGACGTGCCCGTGCTCGATGCGCGTTCCTGGGTGCGCAACCTGTTCCTGCTCTCGGCCAGCCGCCAGGGAATCCGGCTGGGCCTCGTGGCCGCGCCAGAAAGCCGCACGGACGACGAGAATCGCAGCCTGGAGCTCAGGTCCCCGCCTCTTCGCGCCATCCTGCCGGGCCAGAACAAGCGGAGCGTGAACGGGGTGGCCGAGAGCCTGCTGCGCACGGTGGGAAGCTCGCTGTCCATCGACCCCACCGAGCCCCTGCTCGCCGCCTCACGCCGCGCCCTTCGCGGCTATCTGGACAACCTCGGCGAAGGCGCCCGCGCGGCCCAGCTGCTGGACGGGTCGGGGCTTTCACGCGGCAGCCGCACCACCGCTTCGGCCCAGCTGGAGCTGCTGGAGCACGCGCGCCAGGCTCCCTGGTTCGAGGCGCTGCGCGACTCGCTCCCCGTCGCAGGTCGCGACGGAACCCTGGGCAGCCGCATGAAAGGCACCGCTGCTGAAGGCCATCTGCAGGCCAAGACCGGCACCCTGAGGGGCTTTTACCAGCTGGCCGGCTTCGCCGACGGCGTGCCCTTCGTGATCCTGACCCAGGCTCCCCCTGAACTTCGGCCTCAGGCCCATGCCGCACAGGACCGGGTCGGGGCCAAGCTGTGCGAACTGCTCCAGGAATCCGCCTCGCCAAGACCCTGACGGTTCTTGAGTTCCAGGCTCAGGACTCCGATCCAGTAGGGAGATGCAGGAAACCCGGACCCTTCTGAACCGCCTGGCGGCTCTCCAGTACGCCTTGGCCCTGCTCGGACTTGCAGTCGCGCCCGACTGGGTTGCGGGAATCGAACCCATCACGCTGCTCCCGCTGGCAGGAATGTGTGTCCACCTGGTCAGACGCTGGAGCCAACCCGTGTTCCTGTGCGCCCTGCTCTGGAGCGCCACGCAGTATTACCTGACGTGGAAGACGCACGCTGGCTTTCCACACTTCTTGTACGCGTTTTTCGTGCTGGCCGCAGACGCGCTGGTGGTTTCCTGGTTCCTGATACCGGCCGTGCGGCGCACCCACTTCGTTCCTCCCATGAACTGGTGGCGCACCAGTCCGCGTTTCCAGCTGCGCCTGTCGGCGGTCCTGATCCACCAGCACCGCAAAGGCAAGGTCACGCTGTCGAATCTGGCCGAGGGCGGCGCCTTCATCCGGACCGGCGAAGACCTCGAGCCCGGAGATCCCATCGAGATCCGCTTCTCGGTGCTGGCCCGCGACTTCGCCTTCCGCGCCACGGTCCGGTACGCCCTCAAAGGAGCCGCGCAAGGCTACGGCATCCAGTTCGACCACACCCCCGAGTCCACCGAATGGATGCAGAGGCTGGTCTATTGCCTGGAGATCCTGGGCGTGGAGCGCTCCAAGCTGCCCGCCCCCTGGAACCCCAAGATCCCGCTCCCGGTGTTGCCCAAGCTCCTGAAAAAAAACTGAAGAGTTCCAGGGGGTCTTGGGGCATAGTTCCGGGAAATGGTTCAGGAACGACTCGCCCCGACCCTGGCTTCGCTCCTCAGTCAGACCTCGAGCCCCTTCATCCACCGGGACCTGAGCTGGCTGCAGTTCAATGAACGCGTCCTGGGCGAGGCCCGCGAGGCTTCCAATCCGCTGCTCGAACGCGCCAAGTTCCTGGGCATCTCCAGCTCGAACCTGGACGAGTTCTTCATGATCCGCTTCTCGTCCATCGTCCGGAGCCAGCAGCAGTCCGCCCGGACGGGCACCCCGGCACAGACCCGTTCGCTGGAGCACATCCGCCACGTGCTGGAGCGTGAGGTGGCGCGCTTCAAGGGTCAGCAGAGCCAGGTGCTCGATGAGCTCACCGTGGCCCTGGAACCCAAGGGCATCCGGCTCGTCAATCGCTCCAACCAGGACGCCACCACTTTCGAGATTTCGCGAAAAATTTTCCACGAGCAGATCTTTCCGCAGCTCGGAAATCCGGAGCTGTTCCGCTTCCAGTCGCTGCGGACCCTCTCGAACCTGCAGCTGGCGGTCCTTCTTCCCGGGGGAAGCTGGCTTCCCGTGCCCAAGGGCATTCCGGCGTCTTACCTGCACATCGATT
>CANFHS010000035.1 GCA_947446835.1 Bacteriovoracaceae bacterium | reverse complement strand
TTTCCCCTGGTCACCACCAAGAAGGTGCACCTCAAGTCCATCATTTATGAGCTGCTGTGGTTCCTGCGCGGCGAGACCAACGTGCGCTGGCTGCAGCAGCACGGCGTGAGCATCTGGGACGAGTGGGCCGATGCCGAAGGCAACCTGGGTCCCGTGTATGGCTCCCAGTGGCGCTCGTGGCCGGCCGCCGACGGACGCACCATCGACCAGATCACCCAGCTCATCGAGCAGATCCGCAAGAACCCCGATTCGCGCCGGCTCATCGTCAGCGCCTGGAACGTGGGCGAGCTGGACAAGATGGCGCTGCCGCCTTGTCACGCGTTCTTCCAGTTCTACGTGGCCCAGGGGCGTCTGTCCTGCCAGCTGTACCAGCGCTCGGCGGACGTGTTCCTGGGCGTGCCCTTCAACATTGCCAGCTACGCGCTGCTGCTGATGATGGTGGCGCAGGTCACGGGCCTCGAGCCCGGCGAATTCGTGCATACCCTGGGCGACGCGCACCTGTATTCGAACCACCTGGAGCAGGCCCGCCTGCAGCTCAGCCGCGACACGCGGGCCTTGCCGCGCATGCGGGTCAACCCCGGGCGCAAATCCATCTTCGACTTCGAGTACGAGGACTTCGTGCTGGAAGGTTACGATCCCCACCCGGGCATCAAGGCGCCCATCGCCGTATGACGGCGTCTCCGCGCGTCTCGGCCATCGTGGCCATGAGCCAGGAGCGGGTCATCGGTCGCGAGAACCGTCTGCCCTGGCACCTGTCCGAGGACCTGAAGTACTTCAAGCGCGTCACCCTGGGCAAACCGGTCATCACGGGCCGCAAGAACTACGAGTCCATCGGGCGCCTGCTGCCGGGGCGGCTCAACATCATCGTGACCCGCCAGCGCGATTACCGCGTGGAAGGCGCGGTGGTGGTCCCGTCGGTGCCGGCGGCGCTGGAGGCGGCACGTGCCGAAGCGCGGCGCCTGGGGCTGGACGAGGTGTTCGTGATCGGGGGCGGAGAAATCTACGCGCAGGCCCTGGAGTTCACCCAGCGCGTGTACCTCACGCAGCTGCATCACTCGGTGCCAGGCGACGTGAAGTTCCCCGAACTGCCCGCGGGCTTCCGGGAAACGTCGCGCGAGGAACGAGAGGAAGGATCCTGGCGTTACGCCTGGATCGTCCTGGATCGCACGAGCTGACCTGGCCTGGGCCCGTTCGGGCTCAGTTGATCAGCATCTTGAGCGCGGCCTTGACGAACTTCTTGCGGTTCGCGGCCGAGGCGGCCTGGTAGCGGCTCAGGATCTCGCGCAGGTGCTCGTCCTGGCTGGTCACGGCCACGGCGCTGGCGGCCACGGTCGAGCCGTTCAGGGCCGCTGCGGAAGTCTTGGCGCCCTTGCCGCGCGACACCTTCACGAAGCTCTTGAAGTCCGAGCGGATGGCCAGGTTCGCGGCCTGGATCTCTTCCAGCGGGATCTTCAGGAAGTTCGACAGGGCCGGCACTTTTTCCCAGGGCAGGGGGGCGCGGCCATGCTCGATGTTCGAGATGAACTGGACCGAGCAGCTGCAGGCCTTGGCCACGTCAGCCAATCCGAGCTCTTTCTCGAGGCGATGCTTGCGAATCAAGTCACCGAGAGGACCAAAGGAGCGGTTGTCGCGCGAGCGACCTTTTGGACGGCCACGTTTCATAGGTAGAGCGGAGTAACCTCGAAAAATTGAATGTTCAAGTTGTATTTATTTTGGAATGTAAATTGATCTTGGATGACTTTCGGGTGGCGCGTTTGACCATCCTGCGCTGGAATAAGAGGACGGACAAAGATCGGCAAATTCCATGAAATCCCAGCGCGTTAAAAATCTGCGGGTCAAGCTTTGGGGGGTCCGGGGATCCCTGCCCACTCCGGTGCCGCCCTCGGTCCTGGAACAGCGGGTTCGTGACGCCATCCTGGCCGACCCCGGGGTAGAAAAAAAGGCCGGATCGATCGAGTTCGAGAGCTGGTTCCAGAGCCTGCCGCCCCATCGGCGCGGCGGCTACGGCGGAAACACCCCGTGCATCGAGGTTTCGGCCGGAAACACCCGTCTCATCGTGGACGCGGGAAGCGGCATCCGCGCGCTGGGCGCCGAACTGCTGCAGGGTCCTTGCGGCAAGGGCGCGGGCGAACTGCATCTGCTCTTCACGCACTTCCACTGGGACCACCTGATCGGGCTGCCGTTTTTCGCGCCCCTCTTCATTCCGGGCAACAAGATCCACCTGTACGCGGTCCAGGAAGACCTTCCCGAGGTCCTGAAGGTGCTTTTCCATAAGCCCTACTTTCCGGTCGAACTGGGCCAGCTGGGCGCCAAGATCGAGTGCCATCGGCTGGAGCCGCGCCAGGCGCGGCAGTTCGGGGACATTTCGGTCACGCCCTACCAGCTGGACCATCCGGATCCCTGCTGGGGTTACCGCTTCGAGCACGAGGGTCGGGCCTACGCCCACTGCGTGGACACCGAGGCCACCCGGATCAGCCGCCAGGAGCTCGGGCCCGACCTGGGCCTGTATTCCGGCGCCGACCTCATGGTCTTCGACGCGCAGTACACCATCCAGGAAACCGTCGAGAAGGTGAACTGGGGGCACGCGGCCGCTTCGATCGGCCTGGACATCGCTCTTCGCGAAGGCATCCGCAAGGTGGTGTTCATGCACCATGATCCGGCGGCCTCCGACGAGCGCGTCGGCGCGGTGGAACAGCAGACCCGCCAGTACTACGACCGGATCGTCAAAATCCTGAAGGCGCAGGGCCAGACGTTCCAGGACGTCGACTGGCGCTTTGCCGTGGAAGGCATGGAAATCGACGTCTGATTCCGGGGCCTGTCTCAAGGCACACCCCTTGGGCTCCGAAACGTCCTTGATGGTGTCTGCCCCGCGTCCTTCACGCCTGCGTGTCCGCCTGTCGAAGTTGGCCGATCTGGCCCGCGCCAACATGGTGCTTTGCACCGGCATGGTCATGCTGACCCTTTGGGGTACGGCTGCCTGGCTGGAGTTCCGGGCCGAGCAGGGCGTGCAGGGTGCCAACATCACCGGTCTGGCCGACGCCGTGTGGTGGGGAATCGTCACCTTCCTGACGGTGGGTTACGGCGACCGTTACCCGGTCACCACCGAAGGTCGCCTCATCGCGGCCGTGCTGATGCTGGCAGGCGTGGTCGCCATGAGCATCGTGACGGCGCGGATTTCTTCCTATTTCCTGGAGCAGGCTCTCAAGAAAGGCAGGGGTTACATGGACACCGAACGATTGAAGAACCACTTCATCGTCTGTGGCTGGAAGGACGAGATGGGCGAGCTTCTGGCCCACATCCTGGAGTTCAATTCCGACCTGGCGCCGGAACACCTGGTGCTGATCGCCAACATCCATGAAAAGGCCATCGACTCGATCACCAGCCACCCGGCCCTGAAACGCGTGCAGATCCTGGCGGGCCCGTATTACGAGGAACTCTGGCTCCGCAAGGCCGCCCCGGAACGCGCGCGCAAGGTGATGATCCTGGCCGACCGCGCCCCCCAGGCCAATGGCCAGATCCCTTCGCCCTCGGAGGTCGACGCGCGCACCATCATGACCGCGATGACCCTGGCGCACATCGCACGCGGCACCCAGATCACGGCCGAGATCCTGGATCCCAAGATGGACCAGTACCTGAAGCTGGCCCAGGTTTCCGAGATCATCTATTCGCGCGAATACTCGCGCCTGCTCATCGCCAACGCCTCGGGCGGCACCGGGGTCTCGAACATCATCTATGACCTGCTTGATCCACGGACCCGGACCTGGCTGAACACCAAGCCCATCGCCGACCCGTTCGTGGGCGGGTCCTACGGCGCCTTCAAGAAGGACTTCGAGTCCCGCCATGCCGGCACCAATGTCATCGGGATCCTCGAAAACACGGGCAACCCGCACACCCTCAAGGAGCAGGCGGTGAGGCAGGCCCAGAAGACCTCGGACATGGCCAAGCTGCTGGAGAACCTCCGCAGCGTGAAGCAGATGCGCTGCAATCACCCGGTGTTCAATCCGCACGCGGACTACGTGATCACCGAAGGCTCGATGGTCATCGTCATCGAGAACCTGGGTGTCGACGAGCATGAAGGGAGTGACCGTGGGTCTGCCCAGCAGGTTGCCTGATCCGGGCCGGTCTGCCGCCGATTTCCTGGCCGAGTGCGAGGAGCACGTGCGGGCCACCGTGCTGTTTTCGGCGGTGAAGGACAAGCCGCAGGTGGTGAAAAGCCTGGCCCGTCGTCTCAAGCTGGAGCGGTTTCCGGCAGGAAGCCAGATCATCCGGGAAGGCGAGACGGGCAGTGACCTTTATCTGCTGGTCAGCGGCACGGCCGCCGTGGACAAGCGCACCCCCGACGGCGAGTCGTACCGGGTGGCCATCCTCGATTCACGCAATCACGCCTTCTTCGGCGAGGGCGCCCTGCTGGACAGCGAAGCCCGTTCGGCCACCATCACTGCCCAGACCGAATGCGCCTGCATGGTGCTGGGGCGGGCGGATTTCGAGGAGTTCGGGCGCGAGAACCCGGAGTGGGCCTACCCGGTCATCGTCACCATCGCGCGCACCGTGATGGGGCGACTCCGCAAGGCGAACCTCGACCTGATGCTGCTCTACAAGGCCCTGATCGCCGAGATCCGCGGCAGCTGAGCGCCCCCCGGGGGAGGAAGGGCGCCCAGCCGGGCGGCACCGAAGGCTTAGCCGCGACCTCTGGAGGCCTCGCCGCCCTTGCGGCCAATGCTGGCCATGTGCTCTCGGTTCTTGGACACCGATTGGCCGCCTTTGCGGCCGATCTCGGCCATGTGCTGACGGTTCCGCGAAACCGCCAGGCCGCCCTTGCGGGCCACTTCCTGGCGGGTTGCCGGATCCATGGCGGCCGTGCCGCGGGCGCGGCGGGCGCCCTCGGATTTGGCCCGCTCGACGGGGCGGTTTTCCTCGGCGCCGTATTCCTGCTCCTTGCGGGGCTGCTCGGGTTGCAATGGTTTGTTTTCTGGCATCGTTCCTCCTCGGGGAAGCCGCTGCAGCTGCTGCGTTTCGTTGGATGCTGCCTGAGGGTGCAAGCGGTATTCCCCTTCCGTTTCCGCGGCGTGGCTTTATCTGGCCGGCCGCGCGCGGATAGCTTCGGAGGGTGAGGACTGTATTTTTATTTTTTGTGTATTTAACTTTGCTGTCTTCTGCCGGGCCGGCCGCCGCCCGGCCGCCCGCCCGGGTCGACCTCCGGCCGCCTGCAGGCGAATGCCGTCCGCTGCGGCTGGCGCCCGAAAACGTGCTGGGATTCGTGGCCGTGCCCCTGGAGGGCGACCCCGAACGGGTCCACGCCGACGTGCTCTACCGCTCCGAAGGCGTCCGGAAGAAGCTGGGCCTCGTGCTGGAGCGCGATGACGCGCGGGCCCTGGGCCAGGAGGTGGACGCCCTGCTGCACCGGCGCAGGGTCCGGCCGCTGCACTTCGAGGTGCTTCCCGTCGCGGCCGGCGGCTGTGAGGTGTTCCGGGTCACCGGCTAGGCGTCCCGGCGCGTTGGCGCGGCTCTTGGATGCCCATCAGGACACGAGGGTTGCGCCATGAAGCCCGCCACCAAGAATCACGCCCCGAGTCCCGAGCTCGCCGAGCGGTTCAACCGGATCCTGACCGAGGTGGCTGCGACCTTGGAAGAGGCGGGCATCCGCTACGTGTTCATCGGCGGCATCGCCTCGCATGGTCTGGGGCGGCCCCGGTGGACCCAGGACATCGACGTCTTCGTGCGCCCCGAGGAGGCCGAGCTGGCGCTCAGGGCCATGGCCAAGCGTGGCTTCCGCACCGAGAAGACCGACCCCATCTGGCTCTTCAAGGCCTGGAAAGACGACATCCTGGTGGACGTGATCTTCAAGTCCAAGGGCGAGATCTACCTGGATCACGAGATGTTCGAACGCATGACCACGGCCGATTACCATGGGCTCAGGCTCAAATTCGTGTCGCCCGAGGACCTGATCCTCATCAAGGCGCTCGCGCACAGCGAGGCCACGCCGGGCCACTGGCACGACGCCTTGGCCCTGCTCAGCCGCCCCGAGATCGACTGGGATTACCTGACGCGTCGCGGGCGTCGCGCGCCCCGGCGCCTGCTGAGCCTGCTGCTTTATGCGCAGTCCAGCGACGTTTTCGTGCCCAAGTCCGTGGTTGACCAGCTCTACCTGGTCATTTTCGGTGATCTGCCGCCTGCGCGGACGCCCGAGGCCTTCCGCGTGCCCACGCGCCTGCGTCCCGTGCCGAGCCTGGTGGAGCACGATCCCAATGCAGTGGCGCGCCTGCGGGAACGGCTGGCCGAAGACTCCAGCACCCATGAGCTGGACATCCGCATCGAGCAGGAGCGCGACCACTTCCTGCTCCGGGGCGAGGTGCCCTCCGAGGAACGGCGGGCGGCCATCTTGCGCATCGCGGGCGATGCGTTTCCGGGGTGCCGCATCGAGAGCCAGATCCGTGTCCTCGAGTTCCCGGGGCCCCAGGCCTCGGAGGACGTCAAGTGATCCGCGTTGCCGCCGTCGGGGACGTGCACTACGACCGCCGCCCGCGCCCGCAGATGCGCTCCTGGTTCGGGTCGCTCCATGAGCGCGCCGACCTGCTGCTGCTGGCGGGCGACCTGACCCAGTCGGGCGGAGTGGAAGAAGCCCGGGCCCTGTCGCGGGACCTGGCCGAAGCGCGTGTGCCGGTCCTGGCGGTGCTCGGCAACCACGATTACCACTCGGACCGCGCCGCCGCGATCCACGAGGAGCTGGGCGCCGTGGGCGTGATGGCGCTGGAGGCGCGCAGCACGGTGCTGGAGGTGCGCGGCCGCACCGTGGGCGTGGTGGGCATCAAGGGCTTTGGTGGCGGCTTCGGGGGCGCCTGCGTGACGGACTTCGGCGAGCCCGAGACCCGGGCCTTTGCCCGGCATGCCAAGGTGCAGGCCGAGCTGCTGCACGACAACCTGGCCGCGCTCCGTACCGACTACCGCTTTGCGCTGCTGCATTACTCGCCCATCGAAGGCACGTTGCTGGGCGAGAAACGCGAAATTTATCCGTTCCTGGGCAGCTACCTGCTGGGGCAGGCCATCGATGCGGCGGGGGCCGATGCGGTTTTCCATGGTCACGCGCATTACGGAACCGAGCGGGGGTGGACGCCCGGAGGGGTGCCGGTGCGCAACGTCGCCCAGATGGTCATCCGGCACGCCTACAACGTCTACTCATTCGAACCGCGGCGTGATACGGCGGGGGTGGAAGGCCCCCATGTCCCGTAGTGATGACAGCGACTCCGGATATTTTTTTCTCGACCCCGCGTTCACCGATCCCGCGCGCATCCGCCGGGAGCGGCAAAAAGCGCGCGAGCTGCGCCGCACCCCCTGGTGGCGGAACCTGGTGGCCAAAGGACTGTGCCACTACTGCGGTGCCCAGTTCCCGCCGGCCAAGCTGACGTTGGACCACGTCGTGCCCTTGGCCCGGGGCGGAGAATCCACCCGCGGAAATTGCGTACCGTGCTGTGAAGCCTGCAACCGCAGCAAGGGCCTGGAGACGCCCGCGGAGCGCCTGCTCCGGGACCTGAAGCAGGATGACGGTCCAGGCGAAGAGTCCTGATGGATCATCCCCCCGGATGGGGTGACCCTTTGTTTCCACTCGCTTTTCCGTCTTTCGGAACGTATCCTTCTGGGAAGAAGCGAAACCCGAAGATGACACATCCACGGCAACAGAACCTGGCAGGGAGTTTGTGCTTTTGAGGGGCCTCCTTGCGCTCGCCCTGATGTCCGGATGGATCGGGTTGTGCGCGGGCGGGGCGCCTGCAGCCGCCGCCATCGAGACGCTGGGCCGGTATCCCGCGGGCGAAGCGCCTGTGTCCGAGCCCGTGCGCCTGGAGGATGGGCTTTCGCAGGACTTCTGCAAGGAATGGAACCCCGAGTTTGATTACCAGGGTTACCTGTGCTGCCCCAATCCTGCGCTCATGAAGAAACGCGGGCGCGTGGGTCGGGCGCGCCGCCAGTGTGATCCCCACCGCAATCGCCAGAGCTACTGCTCCGAAATGACTCCCGAGCAGCACCGGATGATCGAGCACCCCGTGCTGTCGAGGGCCGAGGAACTGCTCTCCAGCCTGGAACGCAAGCTGACCGGCGAGGACGTGCAGGCCCAGTGTGGCCCCAATAACGGGTTCCTGGCCAATGGCAGGCCGCTGCTGGAGTCTTCCGAAAACCACATCCGCATCCGCAGTCCCCAGCGCTGCACCAATTTCGGAACCGATTCGATGGTGGCCATGCTGGACTGGCTGGGCCGCCTGGTGGGCAAGCAGTACGGTAGCCCCGAGTACCAGCGCATCCACCTGCTCGTGGGCGACATCTCGGCCCCGCGGGGCGGTTGCCTGGCAGGCTCGGGCGGGCGCAAAGGACATGCCTCCCACACCAACGGGCAGGACGTCGACGTGTCGTTCCTGGTGGCGCAGCCCAACAAGGAATCGCCCCTGACCTTTCACAAGGCTTTCGATGCGCGCACCAACTGGTGGGTCCTGAAGAATGTCTTTGAAAACCCCTACGCCTGCGTGCGGCGCGTGTTCCTGGATCGCAAGCTGATCGGGAAGCTGGCTCGTGTGGCGGGCGACGACCCGGTCTGGAAGCAGGCAAGGCCTTTCATCCAGCACCAGAAGGGGCACCGCAACCACTTCCATATCCGTCTGGGCGGCAGCCCCGGATCGCCAGGCTGCATCCAGGACCAGATCGAGGATCAGGACCAGGATCAGGAAGAGGAAGTGGCCGGAGTTCCCGCCAGCGCGGAGAGCTGAGGCGCCGCGCCGGAACCATCATTGCAGGGTCGTCCGCCAGGAGTGGGGGACCCGTTGCGATGAAAATCCTGGTTGTCGAAGATGATCGGGCCGTTCGCGAAACGCTCGGCCTGGTCCTGGAATCCTACGAACACGAGGTGGTACTCGTCAGCTCGGGCGAAGAAGCCATCACCCAGCTGGCCCGCGACTGGCCGGATCTCCTGCTGCTGGACCTGTCGCTGGTCAACATGACCGGCGAAGAGGTGTATGCGCGCATCCGCCAGCGTTTCGGACGGATTCCGCCCACCGTGGTTCTTTCGGCCGTGCAGCACGGCGAAGACCGGGCCCGCTCGCTTCCCGGAGTGCAGTTTCTGGCCAAGCCCTACACCATCGACGAGCTTCTGGAGACGGTGCAGCGGGTGGGCCGGGCGCCCTGGGCGGCCTGAGGCAGCCGGTCAGCCCAGCTGGAGCTCGGCGTACAGCGCCACGTGGTCCGAAAGCTGCGACCAGGGCTTTCCGTCCAGGCAAACCGCACGGCGGGCTTTCATTCCGCGTGTGTAGATGCGGTCCAGGGGCAAGGCGGGAAGCCAGCTGGGGAAGGTGCGCGCGTGCTGGCCACGCAGCTGCAGGAAAGTTTCCTGCAGCCCCACGTGACGCTCCAGGGGAGCGCTGAGCCGGGCCCGCCAGTCGTTGAAGTCCCCGCCCACCACCACCGGATCGGTGTCGGGCACCATGTGCTGGATGCGGCGGCACAGGCTCCGCACCTGCTCGGCGCGATCGGTTTCGAGCAGGCCCAGGTGCGCGCAGATGGCGTGCAGCGGGTGCCTGCGGTGCGGCAGCTCCACCACGGCATGCAAAAGCCCGCGGCGCTCCAGCCGGTTCGTCGAGATGTCCTGGTTCTCCCAGCTCGAGATGGGGTACTTGCTCAGCAGCGCGTTGCCGTGGTGGCCCGAGGTGTAGACCGCGTTCCGCCCGTAGGCGAAGTGCGGCCAGAGCGAGTCGGCCAGGAACTCGAACTGCGGCAGCGTGGGCCAGTCCGAGTGCCGTGAGCCCCGCGCATCGTCGGCCTGGCCGAGCACCTCCTGCAGGAACACCAGGTCGGCGTTCACCTCGTGGATGGCTTCGCGGATCCGGCGCAGCACGAAGGCGCGGTTGCCGGGCCGGAAGCCCTTGTGGATGTTGTACGAAAGCACCCGCAGCTCCAGGCGTTGCATCAGTTTTTTCCTCCCAGTAACGCGCTCACGCGGCAGAGCAGCTGGAGCGCGCCCGGCAGCACACCCAGCGTGCCCAGCACGAACCACGGAAACGGCACACTGCCCAGGCCCTGGTCGATGATCTTGGAGCGCACGCTCGTGGCCGGGTCCAGCAGCAGGCGCACCAGGTCCGGAAAGTTGCGGTGCCGGATGCGGGGCGGAAGCGATTCAAGGCCCGACTTCCGGAACAGCCGTTCCACCACCGAGGGCACCCAGCGCGCCAGCGTGTAGCCGGTCAGCGCCGCCACCCAAAGGCCTGCCGTGGCCGTCCGCGCCGCGCGCAGGCCTCCCAGCTGGTAGCCGGTCCAGACGCAGGCCAGGGTCACGGGCACGGGCAAGAGCCAGGCCGTGCTGAACACCGCGGCCCAACCCCGGCCCTGGCCCGCTCCGGCCAGCGCCATGGCCGTGCCCGCATCCAGCAGCAGCAGGGTCAGCAGCGCCAGCTTGCCCACCCAGGGGCGTGTGCGCGTGGCTCTCCGCAGGCGGCGGATCCAGGGCTGCAGCCACGGCTGGCGCGGGTCGTAGAGCGCCTTCCAGAATGGGCGGGTGGCCAGGGGCAGGCGGCGCGTCAGCTGGGCCAGGTCCTGGCGGGGTCTTGCAGTCCGGAGCCGGATGGATTGCTGCTGCCCGGGAAGCCCCCAGTGGCGAAGCACCTGGTCGCCGAACCGCCTCAAGTGCTGGCGCTGCAGGGGGCTTCGGGCTTCGAGCGTGAGCATGACCTCGGTGTCGACGCGGAAGGCGCGGTCCGCGAAGTTGGCCGAGCCGATCGACAGGAAATGGTCGTCGATCAGGAGGATCTTGGAGTGCACATAAATGGGCTTGGGCTCGGCTCCCTGGCGAGGCGGCAGGACCTCGGGATACCCGACGTGGACCAGGGCGCCGGTTTCCTCGCCGGCCCGGAGCAACTGCCCCAGCAGCCTGTTCTGGAGGCCGCCCATCAGCTGGGTGGGCAAGGGCAGCAGGTCCAGATTGGCCAGGATCAGGCGGACTTCGAAGGGGCGCGGGCGGGGCCTGGCCTGCTGGGCCCGGATCTGCTGGATGAGCAGCTCGTTGAAGCGGGGCGACCAGTAGTACTGGCCTTCCAGCACGATGCGCGACCGGGCCGCGCGCACCAGGTCGCGGAACAGCCACTCGATCTCGCGGTGGATCTTGGACTCCCGGTCCCCGCAGTCCACCGGTACCAGGGTGCGGCTCAGGTAAACGGGGTGGCTGGTGGCCGGATCAAACGGGGCGGCCACGGGCTCCTCGGGAAACGGCAGCGTGGACAGCCCGCGCCATCGTTCTGCCACGTGGCGATTGAGCCGCCCCACGATGGGGCCGGAAACTTCGACCGCCAGGTCGTGGTAGGGGCCGTGGTTCCGGCGGCGGTCGCGGTACGGGTGGAGCGGGCTGTCCCAGCGGTCCGAGGCCAGGTCCACGCCGCCGACCAGGGCCACCCGGCCGTCGATCAGCACGATTTTCTCGTGGTGGCAGGCCCCAAAGGGGTGGCGATTGTCGAAGACGAAGTGGACCCGGGGGTGGATCTGGTCCCAGGTCCGTCCCTGGAAGCGCTCCCGTTCCAGCATGTAAAAATAGGCATGATCCCACATCAGGAAATGAATGCTCAGGCCCGGCTTTTGGCTGCACAGCCTCAGCACCTTGTCCTTGAGGGTCTCGGTGACCCCGGGTCGCCCCGGGGCCGGCAGGGGCAGCCGGGAATCCACCTGCCAGCCCACGAAAACGGCCGAATCGCGGGCGGTCTCCAGCAGCTCCGACACCCTTTGGGTGTAGTTTCCCGACTCCCAGACCTCCGTCCAGGCGCAGGCCCAGTCCAGCTGGCTGTAGGCGCGCCGGGACAGGGAGGGTTCAAGGGTGGGGGTGGGCCGGGGCCGGAGAGTGGGTTCCATGGGTCGGGGACACACCGGATCGCAAGGCGTGTGCCGCTTGTTTTGGGGCGGCGCTCCAGGCGGCTTGCGCGAGGCCGGTAAAACCAGTTAAAACCGGAGCATGTCGTCTCGTTTTGTGCGTTCGCACACCTGTGGAGAACTCGGAGTCGGAAACCTGGAGCAGGAGGTCACCCTGTGTGGTTGGGTGGCCAAGCGCCGCGACCACGGGGGCCTGGTGTTCTGCGACCTGCGCGACCGGTATGGCCTGACCCAGATCACCTTCGATCCGGCGTTCCCGGGCACCGCCGCCATCATGGAAAAGGCGCATCAGATCCGCGGCGAATTCGTGCTGTGGGTGCGCGGCAAAGTGCGCAACCGGCCGCAGGGCATGACCAACGCCAAGCTCAAGACCGGCCAGATCGAAGTGGCCTGCACGGGCCTGGAGATCCTGTCCGAGGCCAAGACGCCGCCGTTTGCCATCGAAGACGATGTGGACGTTTCGGAAAACCTGCGTCTCAAGTACCGCTACCTCGACCTGCGTCGTCCGGCCCTGCAGCGCAACCTGCAGGTGCGTCACCGCATGCTGTCCATCGTGCGCAATCACCTGGACCAGAACCAGTTCATCGAGGTCGAAACGCCCATCCTCTACAAGTCCACTCCCGAAGGCGCGCGCGACTTCATCGTGCCGTCGCGCCTGCACCAGGGCACTTTCTACGCCCTTCCGCAGTCGCCGCAGACCCTGAAGCAGCTGCTCATGATCAGCGGCATGGACCGCTACTACCAGATCGCCCGCTGCTTCCGGGACGAGGACCTGCGCGCCGATCGCCAGCCCGAGTTCTCGCAGATCGACATCGAAGTGTCGTTCATGGACGAGGAGGCGCTGTTCCCCATCCTCGAATCCATGGTGCAGAAGCTGTGGAAGGAAATCCTGGGCGTCGAGGTCCAGACACCGTTCCCGCGCATGCCGTTTGCCGAGGCCATGGCCCGTTACGGCAGCGACAAGCCCGATGTCCGCTTCGGGCTGGAGCTGCAGGACCTTTCGGAAGTCTTCGCCCATTCCACTTTCCAGGTTTTCCAGCGCGCCCTCGAAAAGCGCCCCGGTCCCGCGGGAAGCACCGAAATCCGCGGCTCCGTGCGCGGCATCGTGCTTCCGGGCCAGGCCGAGAAGTTCTCGCGCAAGGACCTGGACGACCTCCAGGCCACGGGGGCTTCCTACGGCGCCAAGGGCCTGCTCTGGATCAAGGTCCAGCCCAACGGCGAGCTGCAGTCGCCCGCCGCCAAGTTCTTCACCGATGCCGAAAAGCAGGATCTGGCCAAGTGCCTGGGCCTGCAGCCGGGGCACTTGGTGCTCATCGTGGCCGATCCGCGCAACAAGGTGGTCTTCGACGCGCTGGGTGCCATCCGTCTGGCCTGCGGCCAGCGCCTGGGACTCATCCCTCCGCTCGGCGAGGGCAAGCCCGCGTTCCTGTGGGTGACCCGTTTCCCGCTGCTCGAGTACGACGAAAAGGAAGGCCGCTTCTACGCGTGCCACCATCCGTTCACTTCGCCCCGGCCCGAGTTCTTTGACGACTTCGTGCACGGACGCAACCTGGACCGCATCGAGGCTTCGGCCTACGACATGGTGCTGAACGGCGTGGAAGTGGGCGGCGGATCGCTGCGGATTTACCGCTCGGATGTGCAGGCCGCGATGTTCAAGATCCTGGGCCTCACGGCCGAAGAGGCGCAGACCAAGTTCGGCTTCTTCATGGAAGCGCTCCAGTACGGCACGCCTCCGCACGGAGGTCTGGCCTTCGGGGTGGATCGCCTGGCGGCGCTGTTGTGCGGCGTGGGTCCCATCCGCGACGTGATGGCGTTCCCCAAGACCGCCAGCGGCACCGACCTGATGGCCGAGTCGCCGTCGCCGGTCTCGCCCGACCAGCTGGTGGAGCTGGGCATCGCGGTCCCGAAGAAGGGCTGAGCGTCCGGTGGGTTTTTCAGCAGTTACCCGGGCCGAGTCCCTGCGTGCTTTCGCGGACCAGGAGTTCGACCTCCTGGTCATCGGAGGCGGAATCACCGGCGCGGCCGTGGCGCGCGATGCCGCCACCCGCGGCATGAAGGTGGCGCTGGTCGAGAAGGACGACTTTGCCCAGGGCACCTCGTCGCGCAGCTCGAAGCTCGTTCACGGGGGGCTGCGGTACCTCGAGAACCTGGAGTTCGGCCTGGTGTTCGAGGCCCTGTCCGAACGCGCGCTGCTGCTCAAGACCTTGCCGCACATGGTGCGGCCGCTGCCGTTCTATTTTCCGGTCTACGCGGGCGACC
>CANFHS010000034.1 GCA_947446835.1 Bacteriovoracaceae bacterium | reverse complement strand
TACAGCCTGAGCGCGGGTGGCTTTTTTGCACCCCACTGGGGAGTGGGCGCGGTGATCCGGGGAGGCAATCACGACCGCGGCGTGACCTCCTATTTTGTGGGAGCCGAGGGTCTTTTTCGGCCAAAAAATTCGTTCGACGGTCTCAAATTGGGCGTCCAGGCAGGGATCGGCCGCTTCTCGGCGGCTGGTTTCACGGGAAAAACCAGCCCGGCTTTCGGCTTCAAGGGAGCCTACGACTTTGCCATCAGCAGCGTTTACCCGCTGACCGCCGGGCTCGATCTGAGCCTGCTCTGGATGCAGAAGGAAAACGACCTGACCCAGGTGACCAAGACCTACTGGGTGATCAGCCCGGTGGGAACCCTGAAGCTCTGGTTTTGAGCCAGAAACGCGTGGCCCAGGGCCTGAAAGCAGGGAGGGCCGGCTTCCCATCGGGAGGCCGGCCCTCGAACCTTCAGGACCCTTGAGCGCCTGCCCCGAAGGGCGAAGGCTCAGTGCTTGACGCCGGAACGGGCCGGAGCTTCTTCGCGGATCAGCTCGTTCGCGGGGATCAACGAGAATGCCGAGAGATCGTCCAGGCGCTTGCGCATCAGGAAGCCTTCGGCGTTCTCGAGATCCAGGGTCAACCGCAGCACCTGGTCGGCATGCTCCACCGGGATGATCTTCATGCCTTCGGTGATCTCCTTGGAGATCTTCTTCAGGTCCGGCACGTTGCCCTTCGGGATCAGCACGGTCTTGATGTCCCCGATCTTGGCGGCCAGGAGCTTCTCCTTGAGTCCGCCGATCGGAAGCACCCGACCCCGGAGGGTGATTTCGCCGGTCATGGCGACCTCACGCCGCGTGGGGATCTTGGTCAGGGCGCTGGTGATCGCCGTGGCCATCGTGATGCCGGCCGAAGGACCGTCCTTGGGAACAGCGCCTTCGGGCACGTGCAGGTGGATGTCCAGGTTCTGGTAGAAATCCTTGTCCAGACCCAGCAGGTCCGCCCGCGAACGGACATAGCTCATGGCCGTCTGCGCGGACTCCTGCATCACTTCGCCCAGCTTGCCAGTGATCTTCACGGCCCCTTTTCCGGGAACCACGCTCACCTCGATCTGGAGCAGATCGCCACCCACTTCGGTATAAGCCAGCCCGTTGGTCAGGCCGACCTCGTTCTGGTCCTCGGCTTTCGAGATGGTGTACTTGGGCGGCCCGAGCATCTCCTCGAGGTCTTCGGCGGTGACGACGATGACCTTCTGCTCTTCCTTGGCCACCTTGCCCTTGGCCCCTTTGGCCTTGGCGGTCTGGCGGTTCACGATCTGGCGAGCCACCTTGCGGCACACCGTGGCCACCGTGCGCTCCAGGTTACGCACCCCGGCTTCGCGGGTGTAGTACCGGATGAGGCTGTAGATGGTCTCGTCGGGGATCTCGATATCCCCCGCCTTGAGCCCGTGGGCTTCCATCTGCTTGGTGACCAGGTACCTGCGGACGATGTTGAACTTCTCGATCTCGGTGTAGCCCGAGATCGTGATGACCTCCATCCGGTCCAGCAGGGGCTTGGGAATGCTGTGAAGCGAGTTGGCCGTCAGGACGAACATGACCTTGGAGATGTCGTAATCGACCTCCAGGTAATGGTCGCCGAAGGTCGAGTTCTGCTCGGGGTCCAGGACCTCGAGAAGCGCCGAGCTCGGATCGCCGCGGAAATCCATGCTCATCTTGTCGACCTCGTCGAGCAGGAACACCGGATTCGATGAGCCGGCCTTCTTGAGCGACTGGATGATCTTGCCCGGAAGCGCGCCCACGTAGGTCCGGCGATGGCCGCGGATTTCGGCCTCATCCCGCACCCCGCCCAGCGAGCAGCGGACGAACTTCTTGTTGAGCGATTTGGCGATCGACTTGGCGAGCGAGGTCTTGCCCACGCCGGGAGGGCCGGCGAAGCAGAGGATCTGCCCCTTGGAGTTCTCGGTCAGGGCCCGGACGGCCAGGTACTCGAGGATGCGCTCCTTGACCTCTTCCAGCCCGTAGTGGTCCTCGTCGAGGACCTCTTCGGCCAGCTGGATGTCATTGCGGTCCTGGGTCATCTCGCCCCACGGAAGCGTGATGAGCCAGTCGATGTAGTTGCGGACCACGGTGGCCTCGGCCGACATCGGCGACATCATCTTGAGCTTCTTGAGCTCCTTGGTGGCCTTTTCCTTGGCCTCCTTGCTCATGGGCTTGGCGCGGATCTGCTTCTCGATGGCCTGCAGTTCCGCCTTGAACTCGTCCTTTTCGCCGAGCTCCTTCTGGATCGCCTGCATCTGCTCGTTGAGGTAGTACTCCTTCTGCGAGCGCTCCATCTGCTTCTTGACGCGCGACCGGATGCGCCGCTCGACCTGGAGGATCTCGATCTCCCCCTGCATCAGCTGGAGCAGCTTCTCCAGGCGCTTGCCCGGATCGGCGATCTCGAGGATCTCCTGCTTGTCCTCGAGCTTCAGGTTGAGGTGGGCCACCACGAGGTCGGCCAGGCGGGCAGGCTCCTCGATGGTGTTCACGCTCATCAGCATCTCGGGAGGAATGCGCTTGTTGAGCTTGACGTAGTTCTCGAACGTCGCTTTGAGCGAGCGGACCAGGGCCTCCAGCTCGACCGTGCTTTCGATGACGTCGGGGATTTCCTGGACCACCGCTTCGATGATTCGGTCGCTCTCGACGTACTCGACGATGCGCGCGCGCTTCTTGCCTTCGATCAGCACCTTCACGGTGTTGTCGGGCAAACGCAGGATCTGGAGGATCGTGCCCAACGTCCCCACCTGGAAGATGTCCTTCTCGCCCGGACTCACCGTGGTGGCTTCACGCTGGGCCACCAGGAAGAGGTCCATCTTCTTGCTGACGCACTCCTCGAGCGCGTTGATGGACTTCTCGCGGCCCACGAAAAGCGGGACCACCATGTGCGGAAAAATGATCACATCGCGAAGCGGCAAAAGCGGCACTTTCACCACGGCGACCTTCTTTTCCTTGCCTTCTCTGTGATTGCTCATAGCCCCTCGTCCTTGGGATATGGGGAGATCAAAACCTCCCCCTCCTTTAACTCCATCACAAACGTGCACGGGGTGCAAACTGCGGGGTTCCGGACGAAACCGAAAAAACGTGCCTTACCGGGGAGTTAAGAAAACACCCGAGAATCTTTTTTTTGCCATCGACAGCAGACCTCCTGATGCACCGCCGGATGACCCGAAAGCTCGGCAAATTCGACCGGGCAGAAAATGAAAAGGGCCGCTTCCGGAGTTCGGAAGCGGCCCCGACTTTTCAGTGGCTGGCGAACCGGATCAGGCGCTTTCGGCCTTCGCGGCGACGGCGCCGGAGGGCTTGGGCTGCTCCGTGCCATCGGCCATGACCATCACCGGGCGCTCGCCCTTGAGGATGACGTTCTTGGTCACGACGCACTTCTTGATGTCGTTCTTGGCCGGCAGCTCATACATGACTTCCAGCATGGCCTGCTCGAGGATGGCGCGGAGGCCACGCGCACCCGTATTGCGCTTGATGGCTTCCTTGGCCACGGCCTCCAGTGCGTCGGCTTCGAACTCCAGCTGCACGCCGTCGTACTCGAAGAGCTTGGCGTACTGCTTGGTGAGCGCGTTCTTGGGCTCCTTGAGGATGCGGATGAGGGCGGCCTCGTCCAGCTCCTCGAGGGTGGCGATCACCGGCAGACGCCCGATGAACTCGGGAATCAGGCCGAACCGGATCAGGTCCTCGGGCTCCACCTGGGCGATGAGCTGCGAGGTGTTCTCCTTGCCCTTGGACTCGACGCTGGCATGCAGCCCCAGGCTGCGCTTGCCTTTGCGCATGGCCACGATCTTGTCCATGCCCACGAAAGCGCCACCGCAGATGAACAGGATGTTCGAGGTGTCGACCTGGACGAACTCCTGCTGCGGGTGCTTGCGTCCGCCCTTGGGCGGCACGTTGGCGATGGTGCCTTCGATGATCTTGAGCAGCGCCTGCTGGACGCCCTCACCGGAAACATCGCGGGTAATCGACGGGTTCTCGCTCTTGCGCGAGATCTTGTCGACTTCGTCAATATACACGATGCCCTTCTGCGCGCGTTCGACGTTGTTGTCGCAGGCCTGCAGCAGGTTCAGGATGATGTTTTCCACATCCTCGCCGACGTAACCGGCCTCGGTGAGGGTGGTCGCGTCCGCCATGGCGAACGGCACGTTCAGCAGCTTGGCCAGGGTCTGGGCCAGAAGCGTCTTGCCCGTGCCGGTGGGGCCGATGAGCAGGATGTTGGACTTCTGCAGCTCAACCTCACCCTTGGCCTTCTTGCTTTCGCCCTGGTGCTGGATGCGCTTGTAGTGGTTGTAGACCGCGACCGAAAGCACGCGCTTGGCGCGTTCCTGGCCGATGACATAGTCGTCGAGGGTGGTCTTGATCTCGGAAGGCTTCGGGATCTTCTCGGAGGGCCGGCTGGGGCCTTCCTTCTGGCCTTCCTCGGCAATGATGTCATTGCAGAGTTCGATGCACTCGTCACAGATGTAGACCGTCGGTCCCGCGATCAGCTTCTTGACCTCGCGCTGGTTCTTTCCGCAGAAAGAGCAGCAGAGGTTTCCGAATCCGTCCCCGTATTTTTTGCCGTCCATAGTGTTCCTCGGTGAAGGGAATGAATCAGGTTCGGGACCCGATCAGGTTTTCTCGATGACCTTGTCGATCAGCCCGTACTCGACCGCGTCGGCCGCGGACAGGTAGTTGTCGCGATCGGTGTCGCGGTGGATCTGGTCGATGCTCTTGCCCGTGGCCTTGGAGAGGATCGCGTTGAGGCGGTCCTTCAAATAGAGGATCTCCTTGGCCTGGATCTCGATGTCGGAAGCCTGCCCGCGGGCGCCGCCCAGGGGCTGGTGGATCATGATTCGGCTGTGAGGCATCGAGAAACGCTGGCCCTTTTCGCCCGCTGCCAGGAGCAGGGCTCCCATCGACGCGGCCGACCCCAGGCAGTAGGTGGCCGCCGGGGCCTTGATGTGCTGCATGACGTCGTAGATGGCGAGGCCAGCGGTCACCGAGCCACCCGGCGAATTGATGTACATGTGGATCGGCTTGTCCGGGTCCGTCGACTCCAGGAAGAACATCTGCGCCACCAGAAGGTTGGCCACCGTGTCGTTGACTTCGGTTCCCAGGAAGATGATCCGGTCCAGCAGGAGGCGCGAATAGATGTCGTACTGGCGTTCCCCACGCGCAGTCTGTTCGATCACGATCGGATTCGGGATGTAGCCTTCGGCATGGACGGCACCCAGGGTGCCTGGAACTGCCATGCCCGAGACCTCGGGCCGAACCAGATCCGCGGGAATTTTCTTCTGCGATGAACGAATCAACATGGGGGATGCTCCTCAACCAGAAGTATACCTACGACAACTTCATGTTGCGCTGGGCCATAAAAGTTTTTTTTGCAGAAAAATCGGGCCCAGGATTTTGAAACGCAAAGGGAAACATGACGCGCCCTGCCCCGGCAAAAAGCGGCCCGGCGTCAGCGATCAGCGGTCGGAGAGGCGGTAAACAGGAGTCACGCGGGCCGGCGCCAAGTCGGCTTCCGACGAAAGTGGATCGGCCGACTCAACCAAGCCTTCCACCATCAGCGTTTCCAGGTGCGAGGCCAATGCGGCGCGAACATCATCGAGGGTCAGCTGCTCCAAGGAGCGGCCGCCTTTCGAAAGGACTTCAGCCAACTCACCTTCAACGACCCCGGCAGGCAACCCGGTCAAGGCGACCAGGGTTTCCAGCAGTTCGAGCCCACCTGGCTCGCTCGGCTTTTGATTGGAGACTTCCATTTCCCCCTCCACCGCTCAAGTATAGGAACCGGTTTTCGGCTACGGCAAGCTCAATTTCAAACCTCGGGCCGACTCCGTCCCACTCGACCGACCAGAACGGGAACGGCGACCGAGAGCAGAATCAGTCCGCCGCCCGCCGCCTGGACCCCGCTGAGCCGCTCCCCGAGCCACAGGTAGCCCCACATGGAGCCTGCCACGGGCTGCAGAAACAGGGTCAACGCCATGCTGGGGATGGCGGCGTCCTGAAGCACGGTCATCCAAAAAAGATACGTGCAGGTCGTTCCGATGGGTCCCAGCCAAAGCAGAGCCAACCAAGAAGTGGGCTGGATCCGACCCAAAGGCGGCAGTCCCGCACGGGCAAAAACAATGACCGACAACAGCACCACCCCGACCAGGATGGCCGTGCCGAAGATCTGCAGCGGCCGGTAACGGCCCAGCAGCTTGCGGGCGAAGACCGAGTAGACCGCCTCGCCGGCCAGGGAGAGCAGCATGAGCAGGTTGCCGACCAGATGGGCATCCCAGCTGCCGCGCACCCGGTCCCAGGTCAGGCCACTCAGCCACGAAAAGCCCTGCAGCGCGACCGCGAAAGAGACCCAGTGGTAAAGACGGAGACCCTCGCCCAGGAAGACCCAGGCCATCAGGACGGTCACGAGCGGCTCGATGGCGATGATCAGCGCGTTGTCGACCGCCCGCGAGCTTTCCAGGCCCACCAGGGCCAGACCCGGCGCAAAGCAGAAGGAGAAGAACCCGCGGGCCACCACCCAGGCCGCGTCGCGGGCCGAAGCGGGCCGCAGGAATCCGCGACCGAGTCCGGAGCGGCCAAAAAGGAGCGCCAAACCGAACGCCAGCAGGGCCGAGGTGGATCGAAGCCACGACACGTGGATTCCCTCCAGGTCGCGCATGAGCAGCTTGGCCATGACCGGATTGGCCGACCAGACCAGATTGCAGAGAAGCAGGCCCAGGAAGAGGAGAGGTTTCACGGTGCACCGGACGTAACCCGGAAATGCAGACGGGTCCACCTCTTGACCAGAGCCCCCCCGGGGAGCGACACTGCCCGCAATGAAGCCGATTGCCGCCAAGCCGCCCCGGGATTCCGCCGTCACCATGACCGAGATCGTGCTTCCGTCGGACGCAAACGCCCTCGGGACCATTTTTGGCGGCAAGATCATGGCCTGGATCGACATCGCGGGCGCCATCGCGGCCGGCCGCCATGCCCGGCGGGTCGTGGTCACCGCTTCGATCGACGCCTTGCATTTCATCGCGCCCGTGAAAGTGGGCCATATCGTCCACATCCGCGCTTCGGTGAATTATGCCGGACGCACCTCCATGGAAGTCGGAGTCCGGGTCGATTCGGAAAACGCCGTGACGGGCGAAGTGCACCACACCGCCACCGCCTATGCCACTTTCGTGGCCCTGGACGACCACGGCCGCCCCACGCAGGTCCCTCAGATCCTGCCGGAAACTCCGCAGGAAAAGCGTCGCTACGAGCAGGCCATGAAACGGCGCCAAAGCCGGATCCAGCTGGCCGAGGACCTCAAGAACACGGTCGAGGAAGAGTAAGCCCGCCGATCAGTCGGCCAGCTCGCCGATGGGCTGCCCCGGAGCGGGCATCCAGTAGCGCTCGTACTCTTCCTGGAAGGCCAGCTTGCGGTCGCCCAGCCCCCCTTCGACCCGGTCGACGAACAGGACCCCGTCCAGGTGATCCAGCTCGTGCTGAAAGACCGTGGCCGCGAAGCCCTCGGCCTCGATGGAACGGGCCTCTGCCCGCAGGTCCAGGAAATCGATGCGGATCCTGCGCGGCCGGAACACCAGGCCCTTCAGTCCGGGCACGGAGAGGCAGCCTTCCCAGAAGCCCTGGCGGGTCGGGTCCAGGACGGTGACCTTCGGATTGATGAGTGCCTGGAGGGGCTGCTCGCCCATGCCGGGATACCGGCGGGAGCCTCCGTCAAATCCGATCAGCGCCAGGCGCACGCTTTCGTGGACCTGGGGCGCGGCCAGGCCGATGCCACCATATTCGGCCATGGTGTCCATGAGGTCCGCAACGAGGCGACCGATTTCGGGGGAGCCGATTTCGGAAATCGTCAGCTCGCGGGCCTTCTGCCGAAGAACGGGGTGCCCCAAACGCGCGACTTTGCGGATGGCCATGGTAATCTCCTTGCCTGGATGAGCGCCCACCCTAGCACAAAACGGCTTTACTGCTTCCGCCATGGCCTGACCGACTGGAACGCCGAAGGGCGGATCCAGGGACACCTGGATGTTCCGCTGAATGACGTGGGCCGCACGCAGGCCCGGGCGCTGACGCCTGTCCTGGCCCACCTGCGGGTCGAGGCCTTCCTGAGCTCCGACCTGAGCCGGGCTTCGGAGACCGCGAGGATTTCTTCCGACCCTCTGGGTTGCGCGCTCCACCACGATCCGCGGCTCCGCGAAATCCACCTGGGCAAGCTGCAGGGCCTGACCCGCGAAGAGATGGACCAGCAGCATGGGACGGGCTTCGCCGAGCGCACGCGCTCCGTGCCGTTCACCGACGAGGAAGTGGCGAAGCTGGGTTGCGAAACCGGCCAGCAGGTCCGCGACCGGGCGCTCGAGGCCCTGGCCGACTTCTGTCAACGGCACCCGCACCTGGAGCGCATCGGCGTGTCTACCCATGGGGGCGTGATGCGCCGGCTGGTGCAGCATGCGCTGGGCATCCAGGAGCTCCCTGCTCCGATCCCGAACAGCGCGATCTACCCGCTCATCTTCGAGGTTTCGCCCAGGACACTCAGGCTGGAGCTTCAGCTTCCGATTCCCGCCCGCCGTCGCCACTGAGCCGGTCGAAGGCAAATGCCGGCACGGCCTCCAGGTCGGTGAACCACCACTCCACGGGGCCGGGCGGCTCGACGGGAGCGCCGGAATCGGGAACCGCAAGACCCAGGGCCTGGGCCGTCTGCCTGGCCACTTCGTGGGCGGGATTCACCACGCGCCAGCCCGGCAAGGTCTTCTGCACCAGCTCGGCAATCCAAGGATAGTGCGTGCATCCCAGGAGCGCGACGCCGGCACGCTGCCCCACGTTCCCGACACAGTCCCGGAGCGTGGCCTCGAGGATGGGGTGATCGATCCAGCCCTCTTCGATCATCGGCACCAGCAGCGGGCAGGCCCGTTCGATGAGGAAGGACTCCGAGCCCGCCTCCAGCTCGCGCAGGGCCTTGCGGTAAGAGCCGCTGCGGACCGTGGCCCGGGTGGCGAGCAAAAGGATGGGCGAATCCGCCTCGGAACGCGCCGCCAGGGCCGACCGGGCACCGGGCTCGACCACCCCGAGCACGGGGATGTCGGCACCCACCGTGGCCCGGATGGCGTCCAGGGCCCAGCTCGAAGCCGTGTTGCAGGCCACCACCAGGGCGTCGATGTGCCGAGGCAGGAGCTGCCGGGCCGCATCGACGGACAGGGAGCGGATCTGCTCGGGACTCCTGGAGCCGTAGGGAACGTTCGCGGTATCGCCCAGGTAAACGAACTCGGCACCCCGGCAGACCCGCCGAAGCGCCTCGAGGACCGTGATCCCACCGACACCCGAATCAAATACTCCGATCCTTGGAGCCATGGCCGAAATCCTCCACGCCTCCAGTCTAGCAAGCCCTTCAGGGCCATGCTAGGCCATGGGCATGAGCCAAAATTTCCGCATCGAAACCGACACCATGGGTGAAATGAAGGTAGCGTCCGACCGGTACTGGGGAGCACAGACCCAGCGCTCGCTCCTGAACTTCGCCGTCGGCCAGGACCACATGCCCCGCCCGCTGATCCGGGCGCTCGGCATCCTGAAAAAAGCGGCGGCCCAGGTGAACTCGGATCTGGGCAAGCTGCCCAAGGACAAGCTCGATGCGATCTGCCGGGCGGCCGACGAGGTGATCGAAGGCAAACTGGACGCCCACTTCCCGCTGGTGATCTGGCAGACGGGTTCCGGCACCCAGACCAACATGAACGCCAACGAGGTCATCTCGAATCGCGCCATCGAGATGCTGGGCGGCCAGATGGGCTCGAAGAAGCCCATCCATCCGAACGACGACGTGAACAAGAGCCAGTCTTCGAACGACTCCTTTCCCACCGCCATGCACATCGCGGCGGTCGAGCAGCTCGAGACCGCGCTGCTTCCGGCCCTGAGGAAGTTCCACGCCGCGCTGGAGCAGAAGGAGCGCGCCTTCGAGAAGATCATCAAGGTGGGCCGCACCCACCTGATGGACGCCACGCCCCTGACCCTGGGTCAGGAGTTTTCGGGCTACCGCATGCAGCTTGAGATCGGCATCGAGCGGGTGAACCAGTCGCTGGAACGCCTGCGCCATCTGGCCCAGGGCGGAACCGCCGTGGGCACGGGCCTGAACACCCACCCCGAGTTCGCGGACCGGGTGGCCACCAAGATTTCCGAGCTGACAGGTACCCGCTTCGTTTCGGCACCGAACAAGTTCGAGGCCCTGGCCGCCCACGACGCCCTGACCTTCGCGCACGGCGCGCTCAAGACCCTGGCCTGCTCGTTCATGAAGATCGCCAACGACATCCGGTGGCTGGGCAGCGGCCCGCGCTGTGGACTGCAGGAACTGTCGCTCCCCGAGAACGAACCCGGCTCGTCGATCATGCCGGGCAAGGTCAACCCGACCCAGTCGGAGTCCATGACCATGGTGTGCTGCCAGGTGCTGGGCAACGACGTGGCCATCAACGTGGGCGCGTCCCAGGGACACTTCGAACTGAACGTCTTCAAGCCGCTCATCATCCACAACTTCCTGCACTCGTGCCGCCTGCTGGCGGACTCGGCCTCGGGCTTCGTGGATCATTGCCTGGACGGCCTGAAGCCGAACGAGAAGGTCATCGCGCACCACCTCGAAAACACGCTGATGCTGGTCACTGCCCTGAACACGCACATCGGCTACGACAAGGCTGCCCAGATCGCCAAGAAGGCCCACAAGGAAGGCCTGACCCTGCGCCAGGCCGCCCTGGGCCTGGGCTACCTCACCGACGCCCAGTTCGACCAATGGGTCCGGGCCGAGGACATGATCTACCCCCGCGAGTGACGACTTGATCGACCAGCCGGCCCCCACCGACACCGAAGAGCTGAAGCTGACCCGGAACGGGGAGTGGCTCTCGAACGGCGTCCCGGTCACCCACGCGCCGCAGATCGACGCGTTCTTTCGCCACATCGGACGCGACGACCAGGGCTGGTTCATCAGCATCGGGAAGGACTTCAAGCGCATCGAGGTGGAGGACACGGGATTCTTCGTGCTGAGCCTGGACGGAGATCCGCGGACCGGCATCGAGCTGAACCTGAGCGACGGCACCCGGCAAAGGCTGGACCCCGCCACCCTGAAGTTCCAGCCGGGACGCCTGACCTGCCGGATCCGCGGCGGCACCGAGGAGGCCAAGTTCCTGCCCATCGCCTACTTCGAGCTGATGCGCGAGCTGCAGGAGGACGCGACCTGCTACTTCGTGGTCGTGGAAGGCACCCGCGTCGTCCTCGCGACCAAGTGAGCTTTCCGGGGCGCGAGCCCCAGATCAGCCGTGACCGCCCATCAGGAACTCCTCGCGCATGAAATCGAGGTTCCTGGACTTGGACGATTCGCGGAAGAAGTCGACCGCCACCTGCCAGAGCTCGTCGGGGTCGGGAATCGAGAACACCTTCTTGCGGAACTCGCTCGACCCCGGGAACCCGGCCGAATACCAGGCCAGGAACTTGCGCGAGTGGAGCATGGCGCCCCGGGGCTCGTAGGTCTCGTGCAGCAGCTGCTTCTGGGCACCGAGCATGGCCACGTAATCCTCGGGCTGGGGCGCGGGCCTCACCTCGCCCCGCCAGAGGGCGGCGGCCTGTTCGAAGATGAAGGGATTGCGGAGCGCGCCACGTCCGATCAGCACCGCGTCCACGCCGTAGGTGCGGACCTTGTGGACCGCGTCTTCGGCGGTGAGGATGTCACCGTTTCCGATGATGGGAATGGGGCTCTTGGCCTTGAGGTCACCGATGAAATCCCAGTCCGCCTTGCCGCTGTAGCCCTGGGCGCGGGTACGGCCATGGACCGCCACCCAGCCCACGCCCGCGTCGGCGGCGGCGCGGATCACGTCCAGCGCGTTTCGGCTCTCGGAATCCCAGCCCGTGCGGATCTTGATCGTGACCGGGACTTTCACGGCCTTGACCATCTCGGCCAAGGTCTTGCCCAGCGAGATGGGGTCACGGCACATGGCCGAGCCCGCCCCGTTCTTGACCACCTTGGGAACCGGGCAGCCCAGGTTCAGGTCCACGAAGTCGGCACCCAGCTTTTCAACATAGCGGGTGGCGCCCACCAGGCGTTCAGGGTTCTCGCCGAAGATCTGCAGCCCGATGAGGCGCTCCTCCTCGTGGAACTTGAGCAGCTCCAGGGTCTTCTGCCCCATGTACTCGATGCCGTTGGCCGAGACGAGCTCGGACACCACCAGGGCGGACTTCATCCGCCGCATCAGGCGCCGGAATGGCGAGTTCGTGATGCCCGCCATGGGCGCCAGGATGAACGGATGTTCCACCTGGAAGGGACCCAACTTCGTCTGGGGTACTGCCACGGAAACCTTCAACCGGAAGCGCGGAGCGCCTCGATCTCGGAGCGTTCCTTGGGAACGCCCGCGGTCAGGTTCTCGAAGCCGTTCGCGGTGACCAGGATGTCGTCCTCGATGCGGATACCGATGTTGCGGTATTCGGCGGGTGCCTCGGCGTCGCCCGGCTGGACGTAGAAGCCCGGCTCCACGGTGAACACCATGCCTGCCTCAAGCTGCCGCGGTTCGCCGTTCTTCTGGTAGAGCCCGACATCGTGCACGTCCATGCCCAGGAAATGCCCGGTGCCATGGGGGTAGAAGCGGCGGAAAGCGCCGCTCCGGATGACGTCTTCGGCCTTGCCCTTGAGCAGACCGAGCGACAGCATGCCGTCGGCCAGGACCTCGATGGCGCGCTGGTGCATGGAAGCGTAGGGCGTGCCGGGCTTGGCCAGCTTCAGCACTTCGAGCTGGGCCTTCAGCACCAGGTCGTACAGGGCAGCCTGCGGCTTGGAGAACTGGCGACCCACCGGGAAGGTGCGCGTGATGTCGGCCGTGTAGTAGTCGTACTCGCCGCCCGCGTCGATGAGCAGCAGTTCGCCGTCGCGCAGGACCTCGTTGTTGGCGCGGTAGTGCAGGCAGGTCGAGTTCTTGCCGCCCGCGACAATGGAGCCATAGCCCACCCGCTGGCAGCCCTTGCGGCGGAACGTGTAGTCGACCAATGCCTCGACCTCGTACTCGTTCATGCCAGGACGGACTTCCTTCATGGCTGCCACGTGGGCATCCGCCGAAATGGAGCACGCCTTGCGCAGCAGCTCGATCTCGTCGGCCGACTTGAACAGGCGCATCTCGCCGACCGTCTCGTTGGGATCCGCTACGGCGGACAACGACTTGCCGGTGCGGCCTTGGCTGCGCCGGCAGGTTTCCAGGGCCGCGAGCACCGTGCGGTCCATGCGCTCATCATGACCCAGGCGGTAGTGCACTTTTTCGGCGGGTTTCAGGAGCTCAGGAAGCTTCCGCTCCAGCTCATCGATGGGATAGGCCTCGTCGGCCCCGAACACATGCAGCGCACCGTCGACACCATAGCGCTCGCCTTCCCACATCTCCTTTTCAGGATCGCGGCGACGCACGAAGAGGATGGTGCGGTAATTCGCGCCCGGCTTGCTGGCCGGAGCGAGCACCAGGAACGACTCGGCCTCGGAGAAGCCCGACAGGTAGTAGAAGTTGCTCTCCTGGCGGAACGGGTAATCGACATCCGGGTTGCGGATGAACTCGCGGTTGGCGGCGAACAGGAATGCCGAAGTCGGGTTCGCCTTCATGAGACGATCGCGCCGATTCTTGAAATAGCCAGGTACGTGTGAGAGCAACATAAGTAGCCGTTCTAGCGAGGAGAACAAGAATGCACAAGGGGCAGCTCCGTGGCCTGGTTTTCGACCTGGATGGCACCCTGGTCGACTCCCTGGCCGCCACATTCGAGGCTTTCAACCACGGTTTCGTTTCAGCCGGAGCCCGGGAGCACAGCCCCCAGGAAATCATGGCCTACTTCGGTCCCGGCGAAGACCAGATCTTTGCCCAGGTGGTGGGCGCGGCCAAGGCTCAAGCAGCCTATGCAGCCTGCCGCCGCTACATGGACGAGAACCTGGGACGAGTTCCCCTGCATCCGGGCGTGGGCGACCTGCTGGAAAACCTCAAGAGCACCGGGGTTCCACTGTCCATCGTGACCGGCCGGAGCTGGAACACCACCGAGATGATCCTCAGGCATCACGGGCTCTTGGACCGCTTCGTGACGGTCGTGGCCAACGACCACGTGCCCAGCCCCAAGCCGGCGCCCGATGGCATCCGGCTGGCCCTTTCGCGCATGAAGCTGGAACCC